>JBGASE010000133.1:0-9606 GCA_044229875.1 Pyrinomonadaceae bacterium
CATCCGGATATTTCAGCAGCTTTCCGTGCAGCGAATCATAAAGCATCCCGCCCATTTGCTCGGCGGTAAAGCCTTTTGAACCGATCAGATCGGGGCGCCCGACATCGCCGATAAAAAGCGTGTCGCCGGTGAACATTCGTGTCGGCTCGCCGTCTGCCTCGGCGACGATCGTGATTCCTTCGGGCGTATGGCCGGGCGTTTCGAGAAACGTAAGCCGCACGGCGCCGACCTCGAGCGTATCGCCGTCGGAAACTTTTCGCGTTGGAAAAGCAGTGTTCGCGCGCTGCCCGTAAACGATCTCGGCACCGGTTTTGGCCGCCAGCTCAACGTGCCCCGAGACAAAGTCGGCGTGTGAATGTGTTTCGATTATGTACTTGATCCGTTGTCCGTTTGCGGCGGCTTCATCGAGATACTGCTGAACATCGCGTTGCGGGTCGATGATCGCGGCTTCTTCGCCCGATCCGATGTAGTACGAGGCATGCGCCAGACAACCAAGATAGAACTGTTTGAATTTCATAGCATTCTCCGGCCGATGTTTTTCGGGCCCAAATCCAGATTACACGAAAACCCGGTGATCTCCGCAATCTCGTCGAACCATCGGATCGGAACCGGATCCGAACAGAACTTTTTGGGCGCGGAGCACGCCGCACAAGTTCGCAAACTACCCCCGTTGTTTGCGTCGGCGTACCCCGCGCCCAAACGCAGTCCGCGCTTTCACACGGACATTGCGTATCGGATCAAAATCTGAGAAATATCAACACTAAATGCTGATATAACAATACAGTTATGAACGGTTTGTGTCAACTCCGTTTCAGACTCAAGATTCAAGATTCAAGACATTCAAGACTCAAGAAATATTCAAGATTCAATAACATGCGGTCGGAATCGTTTTCGATTGATCATCGAGGTAACCGGAACTCCCGCGTTGGACGAGGTGAAAAGCGAAATCCGAAAAAAAACCTCTTGAGATTGGTGGTTTTTTCAAAATTCACGATTCAACATATTCAACATTCAAGATTGATTGGAATTCGATCAGAGATCGAGGCGCTGCTGCGTCAGCCCAACGAGGCCGGAGAATCGTACGGCACGCTCAAGGAGCAGATGATCGAAGACTATTACGTTATCGGTCACGGCTGTCTCGCCTTCGATTTGAGACAGGATCTCGTTCCGCAAGCCATCGTAACCGTTGACGCCGCCCGGATCGCGTTCAACAAGAAATGGGACGGCCGCGACCGAACGCTTCCCCGATACCTCAAACTCGACGACAGTTCTTCAAGAGCCGAACGCTGGTACGCATCCGAAGAGCTGATGTGTCTCGTCAACCGGCCGATGAGCTTCACGCGATTGGGCTTCAGTCACGTCGAAGCGCTCCACAAAACCGTCCTCGCGCTGCTCTCGGGCGACGACTTCATGATCCGCCAGCTACTTCAGCCCGTCAGCGAAAAGCTCATCTCGCTCGGCGAGGGCGTGACGGCGCAGCAGGTGAACGACTTCAAGTATCAGCTGAATCAGGTCCGCGACAAGATCGCAGTCGTCGGAGGCTCGAAGGATCCGCGGGTTCTCAACCTCAGCGGAACCGCCGAAGAGCTGAAGATCCTCGACGGCTGCGAATGGTTCGTCCGGCAGGTCGCCGCCGTCTTCAACATCTCGACCGCCAAGCTCAAGCTTGCCGTCGATACGTCACGCGCGAACACCGAGTCGATGATGGCCGATGATCTTGAAGCGATTGAAGGCGACCTGACACGAATCATCGAACTCGAGAACTCGGCCTTTATCGACCGCTACCGGTATCTCGGCGATATCAATCTCACCTTCAGCTACCCGATCATGCACCGCCGCGATGAACGTCAGCAGGCGGCGATCGCCAGACAGCAGACCGGAAACCAGCCATGGGCTTCGATCAATGAAGCAAGGGTCAGAACCGGCGAGAAACCGCTCGACGCCGCCCGCTTCCCTTTTGCCGACGAGCCGCTCATAAATACCAAGGACGGCCCCGTCCCGATGAGCATCTGGCAGGAAACGATCGTCAAGCCGACCGCGCCCGAATAGCTGATAAGGCGGACTCATAAACATCATTAGTAAAAAAGTCTTGACCTGCAACGCGGGAGCGTGTTACGTTTGGCTCAATTCCGACAACCTGAAGGCGAAAGCTTTCACTGAGACCGATCTTGGGGGCAAATCGGTTCGTTTGGGAGAACAAGGGGGATAGACGGCGCTTGTCGTTGCGGCGCCACGAATTGGAATCTGAAACTCGCGAGGCAGTAATGCTCAACCTCGGACTCCCAGCCGGTTTGAAACCGGTACACAATTAGAGAAGTTACGGACGACCGATCGCCGATTGCGCGAGACGTCGTTTTTTGTTTTTGAGATCTTTGCAGCAGCAGAACTAAAAAGGCCCGAACGATAATTGGAGTTATCGTCCGGGCCGGCGGTTACGGCAAGAAACGGAAAATCCGTAAGATGCGAACCAGACCAGCAAGCATCTTATCGCTGACGCTTCTCCGAATCAACCGCCACGAAGGAGAAGAACATGACCCGAACCAGATACTCGATCATCACGCGCATCACTGCAATCCTGCTTTCAGCGGCATTGGTAACTCCGATGCTCGGACTTTCGGAATTCGCCGTCGTGCGGGCGGCGGGAGCGGACGCTCCTTCAGCCGAACCGCCGATCCCGTTCGCGGTGCGTACGCCCGGACTTTTCACCGATCCGATCTTTGGCGAGAGCCTTCCATTCATGTCTTCCCTCTACGCACTGCTCGCTCCGGCGCCGGTTCCGTCCGGACTTGAACAGCCCGTATCCCGGCCGGTCGAAGCCGATCCGAACGCGATGTCTCCGCCGCCTCCGCCGCAACCCGCGGCGAGCGTCGATTTCGACTTCGACGGCGACGGCAAGGCCGACGTCGGTCGCCGGCATCCCTCAAACTCCGAATGGAAGATCAAGAACTCGAACGGCGGAAGCTACACCACGACAACTCTCGGATCCTCATCGGCGACGATCGCTCCCGGCGATTTCGACGGTGACGACAAAACCGACATGGCCGTCTTCAGCGCCGGCACGTGGACGATCAGAAAGAGTTCGAACGGCCAGACAGAAACCGTTTCGTTCGGAGCCTCGGGCGACCGCCCGGTCGTCGGCGATTACGACGGCGACGACGTGTCCGACTGCGCGGTGTTCCGGCCTTCGACGAATACCTGGTGGATCAAACAAAGCACAAACGGCCAGACCGTCTCAAGCGCTTTCGGAGCTGCCGGCGATGTCACGGCGCAGGGCGATTTCGATGGCGACGGCAAGACGGACGTCGCGGTCTTCCGGCCTTCTTCCGGCGACTGGCACGTTTCGGGTTCGACCGCCGGGTATTTCACGTTTCATTGGGGCATCGCCTCCGACGTTCCGGTGCCGGCGGATTACGACAACGACGGCAAGACCGATTTCGCCGTTTATCGCGGGACGACCGGAGTTTGGTACGCGGCCAAGAGTTCCGACGGGAACAATTCGTATCTGACCCAGTACTGGGGGAATTACGGCGACCAGCCCGTTCCGGCCGATTACGACGGCGACGGCAAGGCTGACTTCGCCGTCTGGCGTCCGACGAACGGAACCTGGTACATCGTCAACAGCGGTACCGCCAACTCCTACACTTATGAGAACCTCGGCGTCGCCGGCGACACGGCAGTCTCGTCAGCATACGTCAAACAGATCGGCGGCTACATCTACAGCTACGACTTCGCCAAGGTAAGGCTTTCGCCGAAAAACTCAACCGGCGGAACCGATCTCTATTCCCGCAACTTCGCGTGGGGAGCGCCGCTCGTCGGTCTTGCGGGCCGCGCCGGTCTCGACGCCGGATTCGGGATCTCGTACAACTCGCTTGTCTGGACGAAAGATCCGGCGACGAACACCGTCGTCTTCAACGCCGACAACTCGAACCTGACGCCCGGTTTCCGTTTCGGATTCCCGACGATCGAGCCGGTCTATTACGACGCCTCGACATCGAAGTTCGCCTACATGATGGTCACGCCATCGGGCGGACGCGTCGAATTCCGGCAGACGACAAATTCGAATATGTACGAGACGGCCGATTCAAGCTACGCCGAGCTCAAGATCAACGGGACGGGAGGGCCGAACGATCCGGCGGATCAACTGACGATCACCGTCACCGGAACCGACGGTACGCGCGCCGATTATGAATGGAAAAACGGCGCCTACCGCTGCCAGAAGATCACCGACCGCAACGGTAACTACATCACCGTCAACCATGACGCGAACGGGTTGCTCCAGACGGTTACGGATACCCTCGGGCGCGTCGTCACGGTCAACTACAACAGCGAAGCGCTTCCCATCTCAGTTACGCAAACCTGGAAAACGAACAACGGCACGGGGAGCGACTTCACCAGAACGTACGCAACGCTTTCCTACACGACGAAGGAGATCAACACGAACTTCACCGGGCTTTCGGTCATCGGCCCCGGTAACGGTTATCAGCTCAAGGTCCTCGACAAGGTCACGTTCCCGACCGAAACGAACGGCACCGGCCCGAGCACGGCTTTCAGCTACAACTCTTACGGACAGGTTACGAAGATCACGAACAAGGCGGCCGACGGCCACACTCTCAACTATGCGAGCGTCAATCTTCCGGCGGACGCGACCGCTCAGCAAACCGACTGCCCGCGCTTCACGGAATCGCGCGGCTGGACCGAGAACTTCAATCTCAACTCAAGCGGAGTCGAACAGGAGACTGTTGTCTCGAACTCGTTGACCGAAAACGCGACCTACGACGTCAACGGACATTCGGGGACGGCGACGAAGATCGAGGTATCGATGTCGAATCATCCCCACGGGGCCGTTTCGAAGACATTCGTCGGTTCATCCGGCTGGATGGAAGGACTGACGATCGCCACCGAGGATTGGGCGAACGGAACCAACGGCAGCGAGCGCAAGCGCTGGACGTGGAACGGGTGGACGCAGGATGACACGAATGCCTCGTACATCCTCAATCCGCGCGTCACAGATTCCGAAGTCGGCGATACCGGAAACGTCAAGAAATCGAAGTCCTACTATCTTCCGGTTTCCGAAAACTCGCCGGTCGCGCTCTTCGGACTGGTCTGGAAGTCAGAAATACTCGACCAGAACAACGCCGTGCTCAAGCGCGCGGAAACCGACTACAATCTCGCCTCCGCCTACACCGACCGAAGAATCATCGGACTTCCGTCCGAGGTGCGGACGTACGGCATCGAAAACAATTCCCTTACGCTCGCCACCCGAACGGGTTATACTTACGATCAGGGAGACTTCAGCGACACGTCACTTGAGCAGAACATCGCGAACGTCATCATGCACGACACGGCGAACTACGGCGCGTCGTTCACGGTCGGACGCGGCAACCTGACGACCGCGACCCGTTACGACGTCACCGGCGCCACTTCTTCGGTTTCGTCGCAGATCAAATACAACATCGCCGGCGCGCCGGTCGCGCAGATCGACCCGCTCGGCCGGACCGCGAAGATCAGCTACGCCGACCGTTTCAACGACACTTCAACTTCCCGCTACACCTACGCGTTACCGACCAGGGTCTACGATCCCGCCGGAAACTATTCCGAGGTCAAATACCGGTTCGACACCGGCGCCAACGTCTGGGCCAAGTCTCCGGCGCCGGCCGGCAACACGACCGGCAAGGAAACGACGCGCGAGTTCGACGCCGTCGGACGATTGCTTCAGGAAACGGTCGTCAATTCGGGAGCGTATACCCGCTACGAATATCCATCGAACAACATCCAGTCAAAGGTTTTCACGACGATCGTCAACCTTGGAAGTTCGTCAATCGGCGCCGAGGACGAAGTGATGACCGAAGCGTGGACGGACGGCGCGGGCCGCGTCAGAAGATCGCGGACCGAGCATCCCGGTTCGACCGGCGGCTGGTCGGCAACTCTCGCCGAATACGACATTCTCGGACAGGTGAAACGCTCAACGGTTCCGACCGAGGTCAACTCTTCCTACGAACCCGCCGGCGACGACGCGACGCGCGGCTGGCTCTGGACCGAGACCGAGTTCGACTGGAAAGGAAGAACGACGCGCACCATCCCTACCGATTCGAACGGATCGGACGGCAAGGATCAGCTCATCAGCTACGAGGGCTGCGGCTGCGCCGGCGGTCAGGTGACGACCGTCCAGAGCGAAGTCGTCCCGAAAGACACGAACCCGAACGAAACCGCACGAAGGACGCAAAAGGTTTACGAAGACATTCTCGGACGAACCTGGAAGACCGAAGTGCTCGACTGGACCGGCGCCGTCTATTCAACGACCGTCCAGACCTTCAACGGCCGCGACCAGATCACGAAGACGCGCCAGTATGCGGGCGGCACAAGTTCGACAAGCTATCAGGACGTCAACGTGACCTTCGACGGCCACGGACGAATGGCGACGCGGCATTACCCCATCGAGGACGCAAGCGAAGAAACGAAATGGATCTACAACGCCGACGATTCCGTCCAGCAAACAATCGACCCGCGCGGCGCGATCAAGAACTTCACTTACAACGACCCGCGCGGACTGCTGACCCAGATCAGTTATCAGGCACCCGGAAATCAGAACCAGAATCTTCCGATCGTAACGGCGGCGCCGACCGTCACATTTAGCTATGATGCTGCCGGAAACCGGACTGGAATCGACACGGCCGACGTCAACGAGGTCACTTACACATTTGACGAGCAGTCGCGGATTATCGCCGAAACAGTCGATTTCGATGCACTTTCCAACAATCTGACGATCGGTTACAGCTACAATCTTTCCGGCGGTCTGAGATCGGTCACGGATCCGTTCGGTTACGACGTCAACTACGCGGTCGACAAAACGGCGCGGGTGACCGGCGTGACCGGCGACCCGACGGCCGACAATACAACCGGAAACTACGCGGGAAACATCCAATACCGTGCGTTCGGCCAGATCAAGCAGATGGATTACCTGCTTCCGACCGAGACTCCCGAGATCAAACTCGGTTACGACAACCGTCTGCGGGTCAATCATACGGAAGTCACGAAACCGAACGGCTTTCTGATGAAGGCCGATTTCGCTTACGGAAAGGATTCGAAGGTCGAATCGAAGAATGACCTGCTCGACGACAAATGGGACCGGACGATGAAGTACGATTTCGCCGGTCGGCTGACATTCAATCAATTCGGATTGGGCGTCGGGACGAACAACCAGAACAAACGGGTGTACGAACAGTCGATCCAGTATGACGGATTCTCGATGATGAACAGCCGGCAAACGAATCACTGGGAAAACGATTCGGGGTTTACCGAGACCTACGTCAACGGCCGCATCAACCCGTTCAGCGGCAACTTCGACGCCGCCGGGAACATCATCCGGCAGGGCGATATCCAGTCAGACCCGCACACGTATGTCGATACGACCTACGACGCATCGGGCAGAAGGACGCGGATGTTCGACAAACGCAAAGGACGGTTCGGAAACGTGCTCAACATGATCCAGGAACATTTGAGCGAGTATGTCTTTGACGGCGACGGCCGGCCGGTGATCGAGCGTGAAGGCTTTCAGACCTATCACGTCAACGACTCGCCGCCCAGTTCACCGTTGACGGCCGCGCCGAAGATGTATCAGGTGTGGTCGACGGTGCTCGGCAGCAGCCTGACCTCGGTCAAGCCGGACGGATCGAAATGGGAAACGAAGATCTTCGCCGGCGGGGCGCTGATCGCCAAAGAAGGCGCGACCGGGCCTCATTGGCTGACGTCGGATCCGGTGACGGGATCGACCGCGACGTGGCGCAAGATCGACACTGACTGGCTGACGTCGGTCGAGGAAACGGAACCGCTCGGGCAACGGATCTACAACGCCGATCCCGATCCGATTCCCGATCCGACCTACGACACGACGATTCGAAACGCTGATTACCCGCAGTGGCAGTGCGCCGTTAGCGACAATGACAAGGACTGGGGTTCTTTCGACGGGTTGCCGTTCCATTGTCAGATGCAGATTCTCAAGGACCTCTCACGATCTCTGGATTCGATATACGGATTCTGGAATCCGAACAACGAGACGTCGCCGGCCCATGTCGGGGAATCCGATACTTCCCCGCCCGCTCCCCCGCCAGGCTCAAGCGCACACGAAGCAGGCCATCAAATGGCGTTCAATCGCGCGATGAACTACACGCTCGCCGCAAGCCGCAAACCGACCAAGCACACCGGCGAGCCCGGGGGCGAGTCGGCGTGCCCCGAAGGGACAACCTGGATCAAAGACGCTAATGGTGAAATTCAATGTGTCGGAACCGGCGTCTCAAAAGTTGACGTTGATCCGCCTTCATTCGACGGAAATATTCTGGATTATCTTGCAAAACAAGCGCCGCTGATGAAGTTGATTTTGGAACGGGTTGAAATGGTCGGATTTACCGAAACCCAGTCCGAGATGATCCTGAAACATGTTGCGATTTCGGTGCTTTCAAAACCATGCGTCGATGCATTCAAAGCCGCTGGAATCCCGACACCTGCCGAGGTCATCCGAGATCGCGGACTGTTGTTCATTAACGCCGAGGCATTGCTTCCGCCGCTGAACTCAACCCTAAAGAAGCTCGGATTTTCCGACGATGAGAGATCCGCGTTGCGCTCGTATGCTGAACGAAAAATGCTAAGCGGCGCTGGTGGATTTACGATCGACCCAAATCTTGGGAATGGTCTTGGCAAACCGGTATTCACAGTCCTGTTCAATTCGAGTTTTGTTGATCAAACTGACTTTCATTTTGTTGAAATCATGCCACATGAGGCGATTCACCGCTCGAATGTGGGTACACACCAATGGCCTTACTTCTGGAGCCATGATCTAGCGGGTTACGACCATTACGCAAACATTGTTAAAAATTGTTCAGAAATTTAGAGAAGAGAATGAACCAAAAGAGAATAACAATAGGAGGTCATCTCGCGGTCATCGCGCTTACTCTCATATTGATCGCGATGCACGAAGGCTACAGGCTCGGGTCTCCACAATTCGTGGTTTGGGGCGGCTCATATTACGACGGATACGAATATTTTCTTATCTTGATCTTTCTCCTTCTTGCGCTGGCATTGACCTTGTACTCGAGTCTGATTTCGAGCATCTCAAAGCTGGTTTGCTTTGGAATTGTGCTGAATCTGTATCTCGGTATATTTAGGTTCACATTCGCACTTTACGGTGAAGGGGAAAAGATCAGTTTGCTACTGCAGAAGACCATTTATCTCGATTCGGCTTCATTATTACTTGTTGGGTTTTTGGCTGTCGCCGAACTGTTTGGAATTCGTAGACTTCTTAAGAAAACGTAGCCGAGGATCATGCGATCCGGAACAGTCGTCGTTACGAACATTATCAGCGGAACAGAGAACCACGTAAGTATTCCGAGGACCTTGGACACTGATTTGGTCCTCGCCGTCTTTCATACCCATGGATTTCAGACGTTTCCGTCCGGAAGATTGAGCGATGTAACGAACGGTTTTAGAAGCGACGTCAGTTCTTCATTGAATGGAAACAATTTGACCTATGTCTTTGGACAAATTGGTCTGACACTGTTCAACCCGAATAATCCAAAAAAATGGTAAGAACCAAACGCGATTGGTCGTTGCTGC
>JBGASE010000007.1:0-42352 GCA_044229875.1 Pyrinomonadaceae bacterium
TATCAGCTTCCGGTCATCAGTGAATTATCCCATTTGACGCGCTTCAAGAGTTCGAAATCGGACAGCATTTTGCCCGTTCCGAGAACGACCGACGACAGCGGATCGTCAGCAAGAACGACCGGCAGTCCGGTTTCGATCATAAGGCGCTTGTCGAGATTTTTGAGCAGCGCGCCGCCGCCGGTAAGAACGATTCCGCGTTCGACGATGTCGGCCGAAAGTTCGGGCGGCGTGCGTTCAAGCGCGACGCGAACGGCGTTGATGATCGTCGAAACCGCGTCTGAAAGCGCTTCACGGATCTCTTCGTCGGTGATGGTGATGGTTTTGGGGATGCCTTCGATCAGATTTCGTCCGCGGACTTCCATCGACAAAGGCTCATCGAGCGGGAACGCCGAACCGAGCGCGATCTTGATCGCTTCCGAAGTGCGTTCGCCGATCAGAAGATTGTATTTGCGTTTGATGTATTGCGTGATCGCCTCATCCATTTCGTTGCCGGCGACGCGCACGGCGCGTGAGTAAACGATGCCCGAGAGCGAAATGACGGCGATGTCGGTTGTGCCGCCGCCGATATCGACGACCATGTTGCCGTGCGGTTCAGTGATCGGAAGTCCGGCGCCGATCGCGGCGGCCATCGCTTCTTCGACGAGATAGACTTCGGACGCCTTCGCGCGATATGCCGAATCTTCGACCGCGCGGCGCTCAACCTGCGTGATTTCCGACGGGATTCCGATCACGACCCGCGGCCGGACCCATGATTTTCCGTTGTGAGCCTTGCGGATGAAATGCTGAAGCATCTTCTCCGTCACCTCAAAATTGGCGATCACGCCGTCTTTCATCGGCCGGATCGCAACGATGTTTCCCGGCGTCCGCCCGAGCATCTCTTTGGCGTCGCGACCGACGGCTTCTACCTGATTTGTAACCTTGTTGATCGCGACGATCGACGGTTCCGAAACGACGATTCCGCGGCCCTTTGCGTAAACAAGGGTGTTCGCCGTCCCGAGATCGATCGCGAGATCACTTGAAAATAAGCTGAATAATGATTTAAATGCCATGTTTTACTACAATTCCGAATGAATTCGCTCCTGATACAACGCGTTTGAAAACGAATAAATTGCTCTCTAAATACCAGGGGAACGTAACGCTAAAGAGAAGATTTTCGACCCAAACATTAACTTTTAAAAATACAACGAATTTGAGTCATATTGCTATCTCTAAATTGAGAAAAACTCAAGTTTTTTCTGCATTTTTTGATTGTTGGCGACTAATTCTGATTTGATGCCCCGAATCGGGACGCCGCCGTCTTCGATTTACGCGGAATCGATCTATTTTCGGCGCGGTTTGAGGGGAGTTCGAGAGGGGCGAAAATGAGCGCTACCGGATCCACAATCGCGGCTTCAGCGTTACGGCAAGTCGCTCAGAAGCTTTCCAAGACATGAGGCCGCCGCCGACGCTAAATCCGGTCGTAACCAGGGCACCAGGAGGCTACAAGAATCAGCGATCCGATGTTATTTCTTTTGTTCGTCATCCTGAAATCGTAGGTTTTGGACCGAAAACGATTGCGCTCCGCGAGTTCTTCGGTTGTCGTCGATCAATAATTCCTCCGGGTAACCAAATTCCGGATTAAATCGGCATCGCACTTCATCTGCGGTGTCGCTTGCCTTGTTGATTAACTCAAAGAGCAAATCTACGGTCTTGGTGCCATTGTAGTGGATGGGGTCTGCCGGGCCTTTGATATCAACGTACTCAATCGAAATCGGTTCTTCGCCGTCGACCTTGATTTGGAGTTTTGGAACAGGATTGAATCCCGACAATCTCGTAATCAAAGTATATTCGTAACGCCTTGATCGCTTAGTCTTCCAAAGCGACATCGACCTCTCCAGATCCTCTTTGGTGACGCGCGATAGTCCATTTTCATCCGGGGTATCGGCCGGCATTGGACTTGAGACCTGACCGGCTTGTTGATTGACTCCGGGCGCAACCGCACACGATGGCAGCAATGCGATTCCAAACCAGACGATCAATGCGAATAGCGAACAATTCAAATTCATCTTGAGAAACGTAGCCGCTTCACTTCAACATCCTGACCACTTCGTCGATCTACATTCCCACGGAGTAGCGGATCTTATCATCGCCCCAGTCATCGGTTGATCGCTGAGCCAGCCATCCGCCCTTTTTCCCGGCAGTGATCTTGTTAAGCAATTCACGAAAGGTAAGGTCCGTGTACGTGGCGTCAAACTCGACGGGAATCCTATTTGCGGCGGACCAACCCACCACATTATTCGACAATATCAACTGGTTCTCATTTTTGAAGGCCAAGACTTCAGGTCGTGTAAGCAAATTGTTCGTTACCATTTGTATCTGCGTGCCTTTAGTCACTTTGAATTCTCGGATCTTTAAGTCCATCAAGGCTTCCAAGTGTTTTTCTCTTCCATTATTTGGAATGAAATTCACGACCCCGTCGGTAAACTTCCACTCATAATTCTTGAGTTGCTTGCAAATAATATCCAACGCCGTCGCCAATGGGGCGTTTTCAACGCTTACAGAAATCAATCGGGTTGCCGGGAAATTAGGCGCCAAGAACAAATTCCGTTCGAATACATAGTCGTCGTGGTTGTTATCCAAAGCTGATTTTTCGAAGCCGATGCGAACATCGTATTCCTTGATCAGGGTTCGAAAAACAATCCCCAACGGTTTCTCGGAAAGACTGAGGTTCACCCTGAGATCTTTCGGATCCGTACCACCCGTCATCTGACCGGCTGCCGTTGCCCAGATCAGTAAGATCGGAACAACCGCTGCTATCAATCGCCTTCTACTAAGCATAAGAACTCCAATATGACTTTTCTGTTCTTGTGAATCGGCGTAAAAAAGTCTCTCGCATATCGGCAACTGAACTTGTCCTAGCTTTTGCCGTCGGTTGTCGGATTCAGATAGGACTCAGGCGACGGTTCGCCGAAAATCTGCGAATTCGGCGGCGTCGATTCAAGCGCTGCGCCGAGCACATCGCTGATGTATTTGGCCGGGATGATCTCGAGCTCTTTTCTGACATCGTCCGGGATTTCGTCGGCGTCGGCCTCGTTCCGGGCCGGAAGAATGATCCGCCTGATTCCGGCGCGATGCGCGGCGAGCACTTTTTCTTTGATTCCGCCAACGGGGAAAACGAGGCCTGAGAGCGTGATTTCGCCGGTCATCGCCGTGTCCGACCGGACTTTTCGGCCCGTATAGAGCGATGCCAGCGCGGAAGCCATCGTGACGCCGGCGCTCGGTCCGTCTTTCGGGATCGCTCCGGCCGGAACATGGAGATGTATGCCGTTTTCTTTCATCGATGCCGGATTGATTCCAAACTCAGCCGCGTGCGCCCAAAGATAAGATCTGGCGGCCATCGCCGATTCTTTCATGACATCACCGAGCTGTCCCGTCATCGTCAATCCGCCGCTTCCCGGCAACGCCGTCGCTTCGATAAACAACACTTCGCCGCCCATTTCCGTCCAGGCCATCCCGGTTGCGACTCCGGGCGGCAGATCCGCGCGCGCCTCTTCAGGATAAAACCGCGGCGCGCCGAGGTAGCTTTTGACCTCATTGGCCGTGATCAGGATCTTGCCGACGTGGCCCTGTGCAACCTTGAGGGCGACTTTTCGGGCAAGGTTTCCGACCGTTCGCTCAAGCTGGCGAACACCCGCCTCGCGCGTGTACCGCATCGTCAGCAGATTCACCGCATCGTCCGATATTTCAAGCTGTTCCGGCGAAAGTCCGCTCTCTTTGACTTGTCTCGGAATCAGATATTGCTTCGCGATGTTCAGTTTTTCGGCGTCCGAATAACCAGCAAGTCCAATGATCTCCATTCGGTCGCGCAACGGCATCGGGATCGGCGCCAACTGGTTCGCGGTCGCGATAAAGAAGACCTTCGAAAGATCGAACGGCAGATCGAGATAGTGATCGCGAAACGCGTGATTCTGAGCCGGATCAAGGATCTCAAGCAGGACCGACGCCGGGTCGCCGCGGAAATCGTGTCCCATCTTGTCGATCTCATCGAGCATCAGCACCGGATTGTTTACGCCGACGCGCCTCAGCGTTTGAATTATCCGTCCCGGCATCGCGCCGACGTATGTCCGTCGATGTCCGCGAAGCTCGGATTCGTCGCGAACGCCGCCGAGCGCGATCCGTTCGAATTCACGTCCGAGCGACCGCGCGATCGAACGTCCGAGACTGGTTTTTCCGACTCCCGGCGGTCCGACGAAAAGGATGATCGGGCTTTTTGAATCCGGACGCAGTTTGACGACCGCAAGCGATTCCAGAATCCGTTCCTTGATGTCGTCAAGCCCGTAATGATCTTCGTCAAGGATCTCGCGCGCTTCATTCAGATCGAGCCGTTCCTCGCTCGATTTATTCCACGGAAGTTCAAGGACATACTCAAGATACGTCCGGATCACGTGGTAATCAGGCGCGGCCTGCGGAAGCTGTTCCATCCGTCGCAGTTCGCGTTCGGCCTCTTTGCGGATCTCTTCCGGCAAATTCGCGGTTTCGAGCCGTTCGCGCAATTGCGCCGCTTCGGCTTTTTCACCCGTTTCATCTTCGCCGAGCTCCTTTTGGATCGCTTTGAGCTGTTGCCTCAGAACATAGTCGCGCTGCGCCTTGTCCATCTCGCCCTGCGCCTCGTTCGCGATCTTCGACCGGATCTGCATGATCTCGACTTCACGCGCGAGCGCCGCGTGCGTCAGCGTCAGCAGTTCGTCGGTCGTGTTCGATTCAAGCATCTTCTGCTCGGTTTCGACGCCGAGATCGAGGACTGACGCGAGAAAATATGAAAGCTGAACCGGATCGGTCTGATTCATGACCGCCATCCGGACCTCGGGCGGCACGTTCGGCAAAAGCGCCAGCGCTTCCTGAATCATTCCCTGAATATTGCGTTTCAACGCCTCGACCGATTCGTCGTCAACGACGGTCAATTCGGGAAGGATCTCGACACGTGCTCGCAGGAACGGTTCTTCCTGGACATACGAAATCAACCGGAATCGATCAACACCCTGAACGATCAGTTGGAGAACATCGTCGGCGCGCATCATCCGTTTGATGTTGACGATCGTTCCGACATCGTAAAGATCGGCCGGTTTCGCGTCGCTGCCCTGAACGTCCGGATTGCGCACGGTGATGCAGGCGATGAGCTTTTCTTCTTTGGCAAGCGCCGATTCGACCGCCTTCGTCGAACGTTCGCGTCCGACTGCCAGTGGAATCACCGTATCGGGAAACAACGTCGTGTTCTGGAGCGGCAGCACGGCAATTTCAAACTGCTGCGGAGCGGGTGACGTCAACGGTTGGGTGTTTTGATTTTCCGGATCCATAATCGCAACTATCTTTTCTTCAGGTAGATCAGAAGAAGTCCGTTTTCGTAGTTATGTTCGAGTTTCGCGCCTTCGATCGAAGCCGGGAAATCGAGCGTTTTTTCAAAGCGGCTGTAGGTGATCTCCATCTGTTGGTGATGAATCCCTTTCCCGCAAAACGTGTCGCGCCTGGTGCCGGCAATGTAAAGCGAATTACCCTCGACCTCGATCTCGATATCTTCAGCCGAAACGCCGGCGAGTTCGACTTTTACGAGCCAGCCGTCGGGCGTCTGGTAAACATCGGCCGCCGGATACCAGAGCCGGCCCGACCCGCGGACTTCTTTTGAGGAACCGAGAAATTGAAAGTAGCGATTGATGGATCTTGCCATTTGGTTTGGGATCAGCGATCAGTAAGTCGGGAAGTCTGTTATTTGTTCCAGAACGCCTTTCCGCTTGAAATTTCCTCAAGGGTTTCGGCGATCTCGACTTCGTCTTCCATTTCGAGCGCGACATCCGCCATCGAAACAATTCCCTGCAGAACACCCGATTCGTCAACGATCGGAATCCGCCGAACCTGTTTTTCGCCCATCGTGCGGATCGCCGCAAACGCAAAATCGTCCGGTTTGGCGGTAAACACCGATGCCGTCATCACTTCTCCGACGCGGGTTTCACGGACAAGTTTTTCCTCGGCGACGACGCGGACGACGATATCTCGATCGGTGATGATGCCGACCAGAACACCGCTGTCACCTTCGACGACCGGCAAGACGCCGATGTCGCCTTCTTTCATGCGTTTCGCGACTTCATAGAGCGACATTTCCGGCGTTACGGTCAAGACGTTGCGCGTCATAATTTCGCTGCATCGCTGACGCGATTTCGATTCGATTTCAGGCTCGTCCATACGGTTATTTTGTTTGAGTTACGGTGATAAAGCAAGCAAAATCTATGTACATTGCCGCGTTCGGTTTTGACTTCCGTGACGATAGCCTGTAAAACTTTTCAAACCCGTAATAAAAGCCAGAAAATTTGAGTCGCAATCCCAAAACGGGGCCGACTTGTCCGTCAATCTTAGGGAGGAATTTAATGTTTAGATCGATTTTGTTGGTCGCGATGCTGATCGCGTTCGGAATTGCCGTGCCCGCGGCACAGCAGGTGGGGCCGATCGATACTACCGGATCGATCAACGGTGCGCCGTATCGGATCGTTGTTCCGGCGACGTGGAACGGAACGCTGCTGGTGTATGCGCACGGCTATCGCGACAAGGCCGATCATCCGGGCGAGGTCGATAACCGAAATCCTGACATTGCTCCGAACGCGGCGCTCGCGAACGCGCTGCTGGCGCAGGGCTACGCGCTTGCGGGTTCGGCGTATCGCGACAACGGATGGGAAGTTGAAGGAGGAATCGAGGACACGAAGGATCTGACTGTCTTTTTTCGTGACAACATCGCGCAGCCCGACCGATCGATCATCTGGGCCTTTTCGATGGGATCGGTGATCGGCTACAAGAGCATGGAGAAGTTCGGCGGAATTTACGACGGCGCGCTTTGCGCCTGCGCGGTCGGTGCCGGCGCAGCGAGTTCGTGGGATGGCGCCGGAGATTTGTCGCTGGCGTACGATACCGTTTTCGGGATGCCCGCGGGATGGGGAACCGTCGGCGATGTCCGTGACGATCTCGATTTCGAAACGGAAGTTCAGCCAAAATTGTTCAGCGAAGTCAGCAACCCCGCCAATTCTCCGAAGTTTGAATTCCTGAGGCTTGTCACCGGAACGCCGGGCCGCGGCATCAACCCTCCGGCGCCGCCGGCGTTCTTCCCGGGATGGATATTCACCGACATGTTCTTTGCGATGGAAGCGCGGGCCGAACTTGAGCGTCGCGCAGGTGGACCGATCATTCAGAACCTCGATCGGAATTATGAACTTACCGATGCCGAGCGTCTCTATTTGATGGGTCTTGGCGTTCCGGGCGCGGCGATCGACAATTGGCTGTCGGCGATGAACGCTGGCCGGAATATTTCGGCGCCGCCGTTTTCGCGCAACTACGTCAAGCACAACGCTACGTATAACGGAAAGATCAAGAATCCGGTCTTGACGATGCACACGCTGATCGATCCGTTGGTGACGGTAACGCAGCAGAACCGCTACGCGCAAACCGTTTCGAACGCCGGCCGAAGCCCGCTGTTGTACCAGTCATTCACCAACGGAAACGGCCATTGCAACTTTACGGGACCGCAGTTGATCACCGCCGTGAATTCGATCAACAGTTGGGTAGCGACCGGCACGAAACCGACTCAGGCTAATTTCCCGGCCGCCATCGGGTTCCTGCAGAACTTCACGCCGCCGGCGATGAATCAACCATAGTTCAGACGTCAGACTTCAGACGTCAGACGCCAGAGATCGCAGAATCGAGCGTCTGACATCTTACATCTTACATCTGACATCTGACATCTGACGTCTGACGTCTGACATCTGACTCCCGACCTCTGCCGTCTTCCGCCTGACACTTCAGCTTCCGTCGTCGCCGATTGCTTCGACTGGGCATGCATCACGGGCTTCCTCGCAGAGTTCGATTTCTTCCGGGGTTTCAGGTTGCTTGCGGACAAAAGAGTAGCCGTTTTCGTCGTTACGCGTGAAGTTCTTCGGTGAGGTATCGCGGCAGACGTCGCAGTCGATACAATTCGAGTCGACGTAGAACTTGCCACGGATATTGTCAGGGAGTTTGTCGGAGAGTTCAGCCATCTTAAAATCACAATTCCAAGGATTCCAAATTCCAGAATTCCAAGACTCGCGCAATTGGAATGATTGGAATCTGGAACCTGGAATAGAAGCGATTATCGCTTCTCCGTCATCTCGATCATCCTTGCGAGCGCAATGTTCGCGAAATGCTTCGTGTCGTCGTCCACGACGATCTCGTTGACGACGACGCCTTCGACGAGATTGTCCAATGACCACGCCAGCGACTGCGGCGAGATCCGGTACATCGTCGCGCACATGCAAAGATCCGGCGCAAGCAAATGGATCTCCTTGTCCGGAAACCGGTCCGCAAGCCGGCTGACAAGGTTGACCTCGGTTCCGATTGCCCATTTCGATCCCGAAGGCGATTCTTCAACCGTCTTGATGATGAACGAAGTCGAACCGTTGAGATCGCTCATATCAACGACCTCATGCACGCATTCAGGGTGGACAAGAACCTTGACGCCCGGAACCTTTTCGCGGATCTGATCGACGTGCCACGGCTTGAACCGGCCGTGAACCGAACAATGCCCGCGCCAAAGAATCAGCTTCGCTTCGTGCAGTTGTTCCGGCGTGTTTCCGCCGAGTTCCTTGTGCGGATCCCACAACGCCATCTTGTCGAGCGGGATCCCGAATTTCTTACCGGTATTTCTGCCGAGATGCTGATCCGGGAAAAAGAACATCTTGTCGAATTCCCTCAGATAAACGTCGAACAACGGAACGGCGTTCGATGAAGTGCAGACAACGCCCTCGTTGCGGCCGCAGAATGCTTTTATCGCGGCAGTCGAATTCATGTAAGTGATCGGCGCCACTTTCGATTTCAGGACACCGATCTCGCGGAGTTGCTCCCACGCGTCTTCAACCTGATCGATCGTCGCCATATCGGCCATCGAGCATCCGGCGCCGAGGTCGGGCAAAATCACCCGTTGTTGCGGTTTGCCGAGAACATCGGCAGATTCGGCCATAAAGTGAACGCCGCAGAAGACGATGTATTCGGCATCGGTCTGCGAGGCCATCACCGAAAGCTGATACGAATCGCCCGTCAGATCGGCATGACGCACAACATCATCGCGCTGATAGTGATGCCCGAGGATGACGACGCGCTTTCCGAGTTCACGTTTGGCGGCGAGAATGCGCTCATCCAACTCCGTCCCGCTCATCACGAGATACTCTTCCATCGGCCGAACTGCTTCCAAAACTTCAGTCATTTGATCCAAATTCTCCAGAATCGTTTAGATGCTAAATCGCCGCCCACGATCTCTGAAAATCATTGCACTTTGGGAAATTCTTCGCAAGGATCGAGTGGGATCGCCGTCGATCGAGCAGTCACCGACAAATACTTTGAACTTTTCGGTTTACTCGGCGTTTTCAGATGCACCGCAGGATCCGTAGGAGGCGTTCGGATGCAGGAGATTTACAAACAGCTTTTCGTCTTCTTTCTGTTTTTCGCCATTTTCGCCCCGCTCGAGAGATTTTTCGCGCTCAGGCGCGAGCAAAGGCTCTTTCGTCACGGCTGGCGAACCGACGTCGTGCATTTTCTGCTCAACCGGTTTTTGATCGACGCCGGGACGTTTGTGATCGTGGTTTTGCTGATGGTGTTCTGGCATTGGGCGGTGAGTCCCGCGTTTCAGGCCAGCGTCGCGTCCCAGCCGTTTCTTCTGCAATTCGTTGAAGCGGTTCTGATCGTTGATGTCATCGGATATTTTTACCATCGGCTGTCGCATTCGAGTCCGACGCTTTGGAGGTTTCACGCGGTTCATCATAGCCCGAAAGAGATGGACTGGCTGGCCGCGGCGCGCGTTCATCCGCTCGATCAGATTTTCTCGCGGTCGCTAATGTTCGTGCCGCTCTATGCGATGGGTTTTACGGCGGAGACTTTTGGGGCGTACCTCGTTTTCGGCGCGTTTCAGGCGATCTTTATCCACTCAAACGTCAGGTTCCGATTCGGTTTCCTTCGGTGGGTGATCGCGACTCCCGAATATCATCATTGGCATCACAGCAATGATCCGGAAGCGAGAAACCGCAACTTCGCCGGACAATTCCCGGTGCTCGACTGGATCTTCGGAACGCAATATTTACCGAAGAACGAACGGCCCAAAACATACGGAACCGACGATCCGGTTCCTGACGGATACATCGCGCAGCTCAAATTTCCGTTCTACGCAGATATCAGACGTCAGACGTCAGACAGCCGTCAGTCGTCAGATGTCAGATGTCAGCCGTCAGATGTCAGCCGTCAGTCGCCAAAAAAGACACTTAATGGAATCCTGGAATCTGTAATCTCTGGAATCCGCGTCTGATATCTGGCGTCTGACGTCTGCCGTCTGAAGTCCGACATCTGACGACTGACGTCTGCCGTCTGATCCTACACATCGAGGTTCTTGACGTCGAGCGCGTTCTGTTCGATGAAACGGCGGCGTGGTTCGACCTGATCGCCCATCAGGATCGTGAATATCTCGTCAGTTTCGATCGCGTCCTCAATCCGGACCTGAAGCAGCGTTCGTTTCTCAGGATCCATCGTCGTTTCCCACAACTGTTCCGGGTTCATTTCGCCCAGTCCTTTGTAACGTTGGATGTTGAGGTCTTTTTTCGCCAGCGCCATGACCTTTTCAAACAGTTCATCGCGCGTCGCGAGTGTCTCAAGTTTGCCGTTGTCGGTCAGAACAAACGGCCCTGGGAAATTGGCTTCGAGCGCGCGTTTCAACTCAAGCGATTTCTGAAACTCTACATAACTTGCGAGGTTCCAATCAAAAATCAGCTTCGTGCCGTTCGGCAGCGTCACCTGGATCTCAGTCAATCCGTGTTCTTCGTCAGGAATGAGTTCGGTTCGATAACCGGCGGCGGCGATCTTGCCCTCGATCTCGGCGATGAGATCGTCCGACTGGAAGATCTTCCGGAGCCGGATCGTCTGTTTGCTAAGGATTCCATCAGGTCCGGCAAATGCATCGAGAATCGCGTTCAGCAACTTCATATCGCTCGCCAAACGGCGGACGAAGCGGCCGGTGTAATTTCCGAATTCGACAGTCTGTTCAAGTGCCCGCGTCAGTTCGCGCCCTTCGACCGGTCTGCCGTTCGATGTGATCTCGATATCGCTCGTCGCCTGCCGCATCAGGTATTTGAAAAACTGAGCTTCGTCCTTGATGTATTCTTCTTTCTTGCCCTTTTTGACTTTGTAAAGCGGCGGCTGGGCGATGTAGATATGGCCCTTTTCGACAAGTTCCGGCATTTGCCGGTAGAAAAACGTCAGCAAAAGCGTTCGGATGTGCGATCCGTCGACGTCGGCGTCGGTCATGATCGAAATCTTGTGATAACGAAGCTTTTCAACATCGAAATCGTCCTTGCCGATTCCGGTTCCAAGCGCCGTGATCAACGCCTTGATCTCGCCGTGTCCGAGCATCTTGTCGAACCGCGCCTTTTCGACGTTCAGGATCTTACCCTTGAGCGGCAATACTGCCTGATTTTTTCGGTCGCGACCTTGTTTTGCGGAATTATGCACGAAGACCCCGGACGCCAGGGCAAAGTTATGCGTTTGCGGAACTTCGAGGTCAAAGACGTCGATTGCATCGACGACCGGTTCAACTCTGACGATTCGATGGTTATAATTTCGAACCGCTTCGATCGCGCGCTCCGCCGAACCGTCAAAATACCGGTCACAGAATCGATCAAATCTCAATATCGAGCGATCGCGCAAGCGTGATCTCCGCTCGCCGAACTGCTCAACGTCGACGAATCCGACTTCGATTTCGATCGCTTTCAAAAGAGCGATTGTTTTGCGGCTTTCCGGGCTGGTTTTCAACTTGTCGAAGTCGAGGTGATGTTCCGCGTGATTCGAAATCAAATGCGTAAACAGCCACCTGTCGGATTTCGGATCCCAAACCATTTCGTAGCCGTCGATGGTTATTCCCGCTTCTTCACGCCGCGAGAGCTTTCGGTAAAGCGGCATCAACGAATCGTTCGAACACAGCTCCGATGCGGCCTTGTACAATCCGTCACGTAACATGAATTTATGATCAGGCGTACAGATGATCGATTCCCCGTTGTCGAGCGTAATCCTGATTACCGTCGCGTTCTGTTTTGTTCGCCGTACGTTAGTGATCCTCTCGACTCCGATCTTACCGTTCTTTTGGATCGTGTAGCAGTAGTTCTGTTTGCCGGCCTCCTGCTCTTCGATCAGTTCGAAAAATGACAGACTGCGGCCGTCGACAAGTGCAACCTTGGTGTCACCCGAAAAACAGCCGCCGGCGCTGTCGCCCTCAACGAGATAAAGTTCCGAAAGCGCGGGATCTTTTTCCTGGCAGTCGGCGAGTTTGCCGGGTAGCGTTGACGTCCCGAGCGCGCTTTTGCGGACGATCTCACGTGCTTTGCGGGCGGCTTCACGGGCGCGGGCGGCGTCGACGGCTTTGCCGACGATCTTTTTGGCGACGACCGGATTCTGTTCGAAAAACTCACCGAGTTTCTCGTTCAGGAACGATTCGACCGGGCCTTTGACGGGCGAATTGAGTTTGCCCTTTGTCTGGCCCTCAAACTGCGGTTGCGGAATCTTGACCGAAATAACCGCGACAAGTCCCTCACGAACGTCGTCGCCTGAAAGTGTCGTTTTCGAATTCTTGAGCAAACCGGAACTCTCGGCGTAAGCGTTGATCGTGCGGGTCAGCGCGCCGCGGAATCCGGACAGATGCGTTCCGCCGTCAACGGTATTGATGTTGTTCGCGAACGAGAAGATCTTTTCGTCGTAGCTGTCGTTGTACTGCATCGACACCTCGACCGACAGATCGTCGGAAACCATTTCAAAGTAAAGCGGCTCCTCATGCAGCGATGATCGGTTCTTGTTCAGATGCTTGACGAATTCGGCGATACCGCCCTTGTAGTAAAACTCGTGCGTTTTCTCGGGAACCTCGCGTTCGTCCTTGATATGTATCCGGATGCCTTTGTTCAGAAACGCTTTTTCGCGGAGCCGTTCCGAGAGTTTGTCGAAACTGTATTCGGTCGTCTCGAAAATATCGCCGTCGGGCCTGAACGTGATCTTCGTTCCGCGCTTCGGTGTTTTGCCGGTTTCGGCCAATGGCGCGACCGGGAATCCTACCTTGTATTCCTGTTCATACGTCTTTCCGTCGCGCCAGATCTCGAGTTTCAGCCACTCCGAGAGGAAATTGACGCAGCTCACGCCGACGCCGTGGAGGCCGCCCGAAACCTTGTAGGAATTCGAATCGAACTTGCCGCCGGCGTGCAGGACCGTGAGCACGACTTCGGCCGCCGAGCGCCCTTCCTGTTTGTGGATATCGACCGGAATTCCGCGTCCGTTATCGACGACCGTGATCGAATTATCGATATGGATCGCGACTTCGATCGTATCGCAGTATCCGGCAAGGGCTTCGTCGACTGAGTTGTCGACGACTTCGTAAACAAGGTGATGAAGACCGATTTCGCTGGTTGATCCGATGTACATCGCCGGGCGTTTGCGAACCGCATCGCGCCCTTCCAAAACTGTAATCGAATCAGCTCCGTATTCTGATTTAGGTGTAGTCAACGTTGGTAATCCTCTATCTAAAAACTGGGTATCGAAACGAACCGTTAGTATAGCATTTCAAGGCGCATTGAGGCATCTGCCGACGACTTAAAACAAGCCTGAAAGTCCATTTTTGTCGCATTTGCTGAGAGTCCCGACGATGCATGTACGTCTATTCGCGAACGTGTCCCGAAGGCAGTAATTCGGGCGATCCGCCGGAGATTCCTATGACCGTTGCTTCGCGCCCGAACCGATCGACAAAACTGTCTTTCGACGTGGTCACGAACGTCTGGGTTTTGTCGCTCAGGAACTCAAGCAACTGGCCGATCCGTCCGTAGTCCAGTTCGGCGTCGATGTCATCGAGCAAAAACAACGGGTATTCCTGATTCTGTTCGAAATAGACCGAAACGGTGGCGATCTGGAGTAACAGCAACGCGCTGCGCTGTTGTCCGCTCGACCCGAATTTTCTCAGATCGCGGCCGTCGAACGTGATCTCGAGATCGTCGCGGTGAGTCCCGACCAGCGCGTGTCCGGCGACGAGTTCCGCCTGAACACGCAGTTTCAGCCGTTCATCGACGAGTGCCGTGAAATCGGACAGATCTCCCTTGCCCTCGAACGACGACGCATAACGGATCGAAATCTCCTCGCGTCCGAAAAGCTTTTTCTCAAGCACCGAGTTGAGACGCTCAACAAACCTCACGCGCGCTTTGTGGATGCGCGTTGCAAGCGTCGCCAGCTGCTCGTTCCACGGCGCCAGCAGGTCGGCCGCTTTTTCGATCGAGAATTCGCGTTCGAGCGCCGTTTGTAGCAGCGAGTTCTTTTGTTTGATGACGCGGTTGTAATCGCTCAGCGTCTGCACGTAAGGCGGAAAGATGGCGACGATTCCGTTGTCAAGAAATCGCCGCCGCGCATCCGGAGTTCCACGGACGATCTCGAGCTCATCGGAGTTGAACACGACCGAATGGAGCTCGCCGAGATAGCGCTGCATCGTCTCCTTCTTGCCATTGACCGACAAAACCTTGGTGTTGCCCTGAAGCGCGACTTGCAATTCATGGCGGATTTCGGCACTCTTGCGGACAGTCCCCCGAACGATGGCGAGTTCTTCGCCGAAGCAGATAGATTCCGTCAGTTTTGAAGTTCTGAATGATTTGGTCGTGGCGAGCAGATGGATCGCTTCCAGCCAGTTCGTTTTGCCCTGACCGTTTTCGCCGAAAATGATGTTGAGACCTTTTCCGCATTCGATCCGACCGGTGAGGTTGCGGAAATTCTGTGCGCCGAGCGATTCAAGCAGCATAGGCAAATCTTAACATAAACGACTGATGAAATTTCTTTTCCAGATTTCGGGAATCACGCTTGATTTGTCAATTTACTATTAGTAGAGTTGAACAATGTACAACAAGACATAAGAGCGATAAACAAATGAAGGTTTCAAGGATTTTCCAGATTATGCTGCTGACGGCCGTCGCTTCGGTGTGCGTTTTCGCACAGCAAGCAAAGCCCGTTGCCGAGAATTTCAGCAGTCTGAACATGAACGGAGAGACCGTTGAACTTGAGTCGCTTCGCGGCAAAGTCGTATTGATCACGTTTTGGTCGACAAAATGCGCGATCTGCATTTCCGAGATTCCGAAGCTCAATCAAATGGCGGCCGGCTTCAAGGATCGCGATGTTGTGTTTCTTGGACTGACGACGGACAATCCGACCCTGGTTGAGAGTTTTACGAAAAACCGACCTTTTAATTTCAGCTTGGTCCCTTCGAGTTTCGGAACCTTGCTCAAATACGCCGACCGCGATCGGGCAGGAAATCTGAACATGGGATTTCCGGCATATTTTGTCATCAATCAGCAGGGTGAAATCGAGCTTAAGGCGAGCGGCTGGGACAAAACCAACGCGGTGACGGCGCAGATCAATCGATTGCTGGTGAGCGGACAGGCAAAAGTCGAATAGTTTTGACCTCCTCATTTCTCAATTTCCGTGAGCAAAGCCGTTTCACTTTGCTCACGTTTTTTTGTGTTCGTGCACCGATGACGGCATTCCGCCGAATCGAAACTGGAATTCACGGACGCTTTGCGATATATTTCAGATTCACCTCGCGGAGGGGTAGCATAATTGGTAATGCAGTAGTCTTGAAAACTACCGCCCTTGCGGGCTTGCAGGTTCGAGTCCTGTCCCCTCCGCCATATTTTTCGAAGCCACGGAGTCACACGAACACACGAAGCGCTTATCGTGAAACATTGTGCGATCCGTGGCTTTTACCATTATGATTCTCGAAAAAATTCGCTCCAAAGCCGCGTCCGACATTCAGCACATCATCTTGCCGGAAGGCGAAGACGAACGAACCATCAAAGCCGCTGAAATCTGCGTCCGCCAAAAACTGGCAAAGATCACGTTGATCGGCAATGAAGCAAAGATCCGGGAAACTGCCGCCGGCGCGGATGCCAATCTTGCCGGCGTCGAGATCATTGACCATCGGACGGCACATGATCGGGCAAAGATCGCGCAGCTTTACCATGAACTTCGTCGTGCCAAGGGCGTGACGCTCGAAGAGGCTGAAACCGCCGTCAGGGATCCGCTCTATTACGGAAACCTGCTTGTCCGATCAGGAAAGGCCGACGGATCGGTCGCCGGTGC
This sequence comes from Pyrinomonadaceae bacterium, assembly GCA_044229875.1. Classification (GTDB taxonomy): domain Bacteria; phylum Acidobacteriota; class Blastocatellia; order Pyrinomonadales; family Pyrinomonadaceae; genus JAFDVJ01. The sequence goes on from JBGASE010000007.1 coordinate 16,177, forward strand.
GACCAACACGACCGCTCACACGGTTGCTGCCGCGCTGCGATGCATCGGCGTTCGGGCCGGATTCAGGATCGTTTCGTCATTTTTTCTGATGGTTGTCCCTGACCGGAAATTCGGTGCGGACGGTTCGATGATCTACGCGGATTGCGGCGTCGTGATCGATCCGGATTCGGCCGAACTTGCGGAGATCGCCGTCGCATCGGCCGATTCGTGCCGGGCGCTTCTCGGCGTCGAACCGCGCGTCGCGATGCTTTCCTTCTCGACCAAGGGAAGCGCCAAGCACAAATCGCTGGACAAGATCATTGAAGCCGTGAAAACGATAAAGGCGCGGATGCCTGAGCTTGAAGTTGACGGAGAACTCCAGGCGGACGCGGCACTAGTTCCGTCGGTCGCCGAGTCGAAAGCGCCGGGTTCAGGCGTCGCCGGACGCGCCAACGTGCTGATATTCCCCGATCTCAATTCCGGGAACATCGCCTACAAGCTGACGGAACGATTGACCGGCGGCACGGCCATCGGTCCGATCCTCCAGGGGCTCGACCGACCATGCAACGACCTCTCACGCGGCTGCAAGGCCGAAGACATAGTCGATGCCGTTGCGATCACCGCCGTCCAGTCGCAGGCGCGGAAGCAGGGTTAGATCCGTGAAACGGCGGGAATCTGTGCTGATTCTGCCAGGGACGCCGTATGACACGTTGGTTGCGCTAATCCGCCGTTCGGCGGTTGCGCAAATCGACGGATCTTCCCAAGAACGTAGATACAGTTCTCCGTTGAACTTGATTCAGACTTTGTCCGCGAACAATTTGGCTAATTGCCAAGCAGGTTTCATTCAACCGCCGTGAAAACGACATCCGTCAATTCGCTCTCGGTAAAGATGATTTGCGATGGCTGAGCGAATGTAAAGCGTTTTGATTCAACCGTTACGACATAACTTGAGCCGGCAGGAATTTCGTCGAATCGAAAACTGCCGAGCGAACCCGTCTGCGTCGTCCGAACATTTCCCTGTTGATCGGTGATCGAAACGATTGCGTTGCGGATTCCGTTGCCGCGGTTCGTAAGAACGCGTCCGGCAACCGAAACGGTGGCAGCTGTCGGGATCAATTCGTTTTCAAAGCGTGCAAGGGCAAAATCGTAGTCGGTGCCGTTCCATGATTTTCCGGCGGCCAAAATCTTATTGTTCAGGTAAAAACTCAAAGCGGCGGCGCTTGCATCGTTGTTTTCGAATAATGCGGTAGTTCTGCCGAGCAAGCCGAAACCAAGCGTGAGCGAACCGCCGGTATTTAGTTTGGCGACGGCAAATCTTTTTGATGTGCCGTTGTCGGTCGTTCCGCCGACGAGGATTTGTCCATCGGGTTGAAGCAGCAGCGCGGTTGCGTCGTCGTCTGGATTAGTTAAGCCGATATTAATTAAGGAAATTCCGCCGGTGCCGAAATTTTCGAACAAACTCGGATCGAGCACGCCGTTTGGTGTGTAACGAATAACGGCAAAATCGCGGTCGCCCGTGCCGTTCAAACCCGTCGAACTGACGACGATTTTGTTGTCGGGCTGAACAACCAGATCGGTCGCACGGTCATTTAAAATTGATGACAAATCGGTCGTTCCAACTCCGTTTATGCCGAAAGTCGTGTCAACCGTAAGATCCGATAAAAGACGGCTGACGGCCACATTGTCGTTGGCATTTGCGCTGTCGTATCGGTAACCGCCGCCGACGATTTTCCCGTCCGACTGGAAGCTGCAGCCGAAAATTCCACTCGCGCTGCCGGGAACGCCCATATTTATGTCGGGTGATGATTCCACCGTCCCTGTGGCTGAAATTCTGGCGATTCTTCCGACGTTGTTTCCCGAACCGCAACCGAGAATCTTGCCGTCCGGTTGAATTAAGATCTCGTATACATCAACCGCCGGATTTGCCACACCGTCGCCGCTGAATGATGTGTCGGGAACTCCGGCTGATGTGAATTTGATCAGCAAAGAATCGCCGCCGACAAAGAAACTGCCATCCGGCAGAACTTCCACACTGAAGAAACGAATCGGATTGGTTGTAGAAGAATTGTTTCTGATGTAGAAACCTTCGTCCATAAAGCTGGTGTCGAGCGTGCCGTTGGCGTTCAGCCGAATCAGCGTCGGTTCGGTGACTCCGAGATCATCTCTCCAGCCCGCGACCAGAATTTTACCATTCGGCAATCCCTCGACTGCCGACGCTTCGATGAGGTCCTTTGCTGAAATAACGGCTTTTCCGTTTGCCGGTGTTGAGTTGAAATTGTAATCAACCGAGCCGTCATTGGCGTCGAATCTTTGAACGCAGATTCCGTGATTGTAATCGCTGTCATCAACGCGGTCGTTTGAGCCGACTGCAATAAGTTTGCCGTCGGTTTGCAAAGCTAATTCAGTTCCGTCTTCGCACCATTGCGATTTGACGATTCCGTTCGCATCAAAATTATTATCGGTTGAGCCGTCTTCGTTGAATTTGAAAACATAAAAATCATCGAGTTGCGGAAACGGGAAAACAGTCGTTTCATCTGAGTAAATCGCGATGATCTTGCCATTTGTTTGCTGAACTACATCGTGAAAATAGCCATCTTGAGCGACGTTTGCAATGTCAATTATTCTGATTCCGTCGCCATTAAACTCAGTATCAAGAACACCGTTCGACTTGTATCGTGCCAGCATCGGACTGTCCTGACTTCCCGGTGCAGAGCCTCCGCCGACGAGAATAGTATCGTCTGCTTGAATAATGACGCATCTCGCTTCGGAATCTTCACCCGCGATAATAGTCTCGACAACGCCGTCGCCGTCAAATGTCGTGTCGTATGTTCCGTTTGAATTCAGACGTATCAATCTGACGTTCTGACTGGACGAAATGGTCGAACTCGTTCCGGCAACGACGATCTTACCGTCGGGCTGTAATGCTAAACCGTATGGGAACAAGACACTAGGTGAAACGGTGATCTGCCCGTCGCCGTCAAACGTATTGTCGGCTGAACCATTTGCGTTAAGCCTTGCAACCGAAAAGCTATAGCCCAAAAACAAATTGTTGTAAGCCGCGGTGACGACGATCTTTCCGTTTGTCTGAATCGCTACTGATAATGCTTCGCCGGGACCTGATAGTCGGGCGATTCCGCCCGTGCCGAAAGTCGTGTCGAGCGTTCCGTCGGTGTTAAGACGAAAAACGTGAGTCTCGAGGGAAGTGTCGCCCACGCCGCCCGCAACGACGATCTTTCCATCGGCTTGAATCGCCACCGCGTTTGCCGAATCCAACTGACCGACGAGATCCAAAGCAAAGTATCCGTCGCCGTCAAAAGTTGTGTCGGGGGTGCCGTCCGAATGATAGCGAGCTACGAGGAACTCGAAAAAATTCGTCGTCGCCGTTTCGCGAGTTCCGACCACAACGATCTTTTCATCTGCCTGAACTACCGTGTCCCGATGACGTTCGTCACGCTGTGCGGCGGCAAAATCGGTAATCAGATATCCGCCCTTGGCACCGAAGGTCGTATCCAAGTCACCCGGAACGGCGAAGTTACTGAAAACCAAAATCAAAGCCCAAATAGTTGCTAGCAAAATTTTCATTCAGGTCTCCCTATTCTTACGGCAATTCTATTTTCGTAACCGAAACCGAACAGCCCGTTTTTTCGTCCGATACGGTTTCGCCTGAGATTTTCAAAAGTTTTCCCGCGCCGATTTCTTTGCCGTCATCGGTATAAGCCAGTAAATCATCCAAACTGTGGCCGTTTGAAAACGCTCGGATTCTGTTCGGCTCAGATTTGTAAGTTTTCCAGATCGTTACCTTCACCGCATCGCCGGTCGCGTCCGCATTCGTCATCAAAAAGAGCTGATAACCGACGTTCATGATCCGCTCGCCTCTCCGTAATTGGATCGTATCGATCGTTTTCGGTAAGGAAAGATAGCCTTCCAAAATGGCGTTCGTGCCTTCTGGTTCAGCGCAAACGTCTTTGATTTGAAGAGGTTTCGGCGAATTGCAGGCCGATATCAACAAAAGACTGATGATGAAAACGGCGGTTGGAAATTTCATATGATTCGTTCTCCGAATTAACCGTCGCCAATAAAAGTACCGTTGATATACGGTTTATAATGCGGGTCGTTAGTTAGAGAATCTTCCAGCAAACCTATCCAACCCGAGTCTGTAGTGCCGTTTTGAAAATCTTCGGCAATCCGTAATCCCAACAGCACTTGTTCGGCAATTTTGCTGTCGGCGCCCGCACTCAAGAGGTAAAAGCCCTGCGCAATGTAGGCAATAACCTCATTGTCGAGCCACGGCATCTGTATCCTTCCCAAGTCGAATGAAGCGTGAACTGCCTCGTGAACCACGACGCTCCTGAAAACACTCGGCGTGTTGTTGCTCTGCCCGATGTAAAGTGTATTGGCATCTTTGTTGCCGTTTCTTCTGATCGAATACTCAGCCGCGACTCCGGCCGGCACAACGCCTTGCGTGACTTTGATTCGGCCATTTTCAATTGCTCCGGCAACATGTTGAAAATCTTTGGCACAAATCAGATATCTCCAACCGTTCTCACTCTTGTAGGTAAAATTGATTTTCTGCGTGTGGTGGTTTTTCAAAATACTCACAACCATTTGTTTCATCTTTCTTATTTCCTCCGAATATCTCGTCTAATTCCACGAAAACCAACCGCCGACCGGCTGTGCGCAGTCTCCTGCGGCGACGGCCGCTAAGTAACTTGCTGCCATTTTTTCCCAAAGATGCTGCTCCGGGGACATCAAATGTTTGTTTGCGTGCGATTGTGCCATTCCCGCCAGTTGATTGACGGTTACGCAATCCGATGCTTTGCAGGCATCGGCGAAATCCGGTAAGGACGTCGCTTTCGTCAAAGTCCCTCTGGCCTTTTCGACGGCGATCTTGCTCAATTCCTCAATGATGAATACCCGACCGGCTTCAAGGTTCATTGACGGATCGAGATTAGGCGCGACCATAATGAACGGGCTTGCCGCAATCAGAAGTTTGAGCCATCTCCCGACTTGAACGACCTTTTGCATTTCGACAATTTTTTCAGCACAACATTGTTTCATTTTTCTAATTCCTCATCTTCAAGATCCATTCGCCAAATAAATTACTCGTAATAGGATCTGGCGATAGCAACGATTTCCACTCGCTATGCCGGAGATGACGGGAAGGTTACCGCGTCTTTCCGTTGGATTGTCCTCAAAGTTTTTTCCAATTATTCTCAATGAAATTCTCAACGCAACAAAGATCAATAAATTCAACGGCTTGCGCGAAATTCACCGCATATCATGAGGAATTACTCGACGCACTTACCAATCGAGTGGGCGTTTCGTTTGGCCAGTTCTGTGCCTGCAAATTGTCGGATTCAAATCGAACGAAGGGAGATTGCCGGTGACCCTCGGCATTGAAACGCTTTCGCAATGCCGTGTGGAACGGAAGCATCATCGAATCGTAGCACGGGTAATCCAGCTACCGGCCGGTAGATCGGACCCCAAAGATGCCGGAAACCGGGTTGCGCGAAGGAACCGTTTGACCTTGACCGCAGATGTCGTGTAACGTCCAAGCCGTACCCCGAAATTCCAAATTAAGGAGAAAAACTATGTGGAAAGACTTTAAGGCTTTTCTGGGCCGCGGGAACGTTCTCGACCTCGCCATCGGTGTAATTATGGGCGCGGCGTTCGGGAAGATCGTCTCGACGTTTACCGAAGGCATCGTCATGCCGATCGTTGGTGCGATTTTCGGCGGATCGGACTTCAAAACCAAATTTATCGATCTGAGCGGCAAGCTCGCCGCCGGTGCGACCGCCGAGCAGATCGACGCGGCCGTCAAAAAGGGCGAACCGCTGCTGCGTTACGGACAGTTGATCAGCGACTTCATCAACTTCGTGATCGTCGGATTTGTAATGTTTCTTTTGGCCAAATGGGCAATGGCCTATTTTGCCAAACTTGCGGCCGATACACCGCCGCCGCCGCAAGAAGCTCTGCTTGCGGAGATCCGCGATTTGCTGAAGGACCGCAAATAAATCAGATCAGAACTTGAAAGAGTCGAACGGCGTGAGGCAGTAATCAAGCTTCACGTCGTTCTCGTTTGCGTCGTCGATGTTTTCCACATGTGGAAAAAAACTGACGCCGACCTTTTTACAGTCCGTACGGCAACGCTTCAGAAACCGATCATAGTAGCCTTTGCCGTAGCCGACGCGATGTCCGCGAAGGTCAAATGCGAGGAGCGGGACGATGACGAGGTCGATCCCGATCGGATCGACAAACCGATCATCAACCGGTTCCGGGACATTCCAGGCGCTTGGTTTAAGAATTGTTTGTGCGTCGAAACGCAACGTTTCAAGCTCGCGTCCGTTGACCCTCGGAACCGCGATCACCGGCGGCTGCTCAGAATTCATGAATTTCTCAACGAACGGCGCGGTATCGACCTCATTGTTCGCTTCGATCGACAGGAAAAGGTGGACGATCCGAAAATCGCTGACCGGAAAGTGAACAAAAAATCGCCCGGCGATCAGGGCTGAAAGCTCCTTCCGATCACCGGACGAAATCGACCGCATTTTTTTCAATGCTTCAACGCGAAGCGCCGTTTTGTTCATCAACTATTTCGCCGCCGCCGGTTTCGGCTCTGCGTAAAAAGTCTTGTTGATGATCTTCCACTCTCCGTCGATCTTCAAAAGCGACATGTAATCGGTAAACTTGACGGCCGGATAATCGAGAGAGATCCGTGCGATCGCCGCATTTCCCGAGATTTCGAGCGTTTCAATCGAACGCTTTCGCTTCGCTTCGTCATCGGCCGCCTTACCGGTAAAGCGCGACGCAAATTCCTCGACACTGAGATTCAGCAGCTTTCCGTCGCGGAACGCATTGATTCGTCCGTCCTTGTGAAATGCCGCGCGAATCAGATCGCCGTTTCCGGTCGCCTGAGCCTTGATGTAATTTTCAAGCGGAACGCGGGCAAGTTCCTTTTCCTTGTCGTCGGCCAAAACCTTGTAGCCGATCGAAAGACCGGCGACACAACACAACGCAAAAATGATGAATGACTTCTTCATGCTCGGTTTTACGCCGTTCGGCGTTGAAAGGTTTTCGCCATGACGCGAAATCAGTCGTCGGCGGGTCGTTCGATCCATCCGCCCCCGACGGTTTCGTCGCCGCGATACCAGACCGTTGCCTGACCCGGCGTGATTGCGGCCTGCGGTTCATCAAACACAATCCGCGCCCGATTTGCGCCGAGCGCATGGATCGTCGCCGGTGCCGGCTCATGGCGATATCTGATCTTGACTTCGGCGCGGACCGACTCGGACGGCTCGTCAAACGCGACCCAGTTCACGCCCTTGGCGATAAACTCTACTGCATCGAGTTCTTCCTTTTCGCCGGCAATGATCTGATTCTTAAGCCGTTCGATTTGGACGACGTAAAGCGGCTTTTCATGCGCAATGCCAAGTCCGCGGCGCTGACCGATCGTGTATCGGTGAATTCCCGTATGCTCGCCGATCTTTTCACCGCGCGTGTTGACGATGTCGCCGCCGGCCGGAAGTTCGCCGAGCCGGTTTTCATGTTCGAGATAACGGTCGATGAAACCTGAGTAGTTTCCGTCGGGGACAAAGCAGATCTCCTGCGATTCCTGCTTCTCCGCTGTGTAGAGATTCGAGTCGCGCGCGATTTCGCGGACTTCGGACTTGAGCATGTCGCCGAGCGGGAAGAGCGATCGTGAAAGCTGATCCTGATTCAGTTCCCAAAGAAAATAGCTTTGATCTTTCCAATGGTTTTTGCCGCGAAAAAGACGGTATCGATCGGCCGCGGCGTCATACTCGACACGCGCGTAATGCCCGGTCGCGACCTTCTCGCAACCGAGACTGAGCGCCATTTTATCGAGCGACGCGAACTTCAATCGGGAATTGCAGGCGACGCATGGGATCGGCGTTTCACCGCTCAGATAGCTTTGGACGAACGGCTCAACGACATCGCGTTCAAAGTCTTTTTCGAGATTGAGTACGTAGAAAGGGAACCCGAGCGATTCCGCGACCCGGCGAGCATCGTAAACATCGTCGAGCGAACAACATCGCGACGGCAACGGATCGCCGTTCTCATCGACGTTGATATGACGCGTCTGATTCCAGAGCTGCATCGTAAATCCGACGAGTTCATGTCCCTGCTCTTTGAGTAGCGCCGCGGCGGCCGACGAATCGACGCCACCGCTCATGGCGACCGCGATCTTCATAAGCTAGAAATTAAGAAATAGCGAGGGAAAAGTAAAAAGTGGAAAAGTGGAAAAGTGGAAAAGGGAAAACGTGAAAAGCGAAAGAGGATAGGGGAAAAGCTGAAAAGGGCAAAGGATTACGAAGCCGTATGGAATTTCGTCTCTCTCTTAATGATTAACTCTTCAACTTTTCCCCTTTTCAATTAGCCGAGAAAACGTCCGAGATAGTACGGGAGCATTTTGCGCCACCAGACCCAGTCATGCGCGACGTCGTGACCCCACACTTCGAGCAAATGCGGAATTCCCTTTGAATGCAGAACCCGTGAAAGATCGCGGCTGCGATCGGGGGCCTCATAATTTCCCTGTCCGGTGACGATGACGATCGAATCCGCTTTTCGGAGTCGCGGCAGGTGATGGTCATCGTTGAGGTTCTTGAGGTACATCATCGGGTTGTTGAAGTACACGTTCTCGTCGTAATACTTCTCAAGATAATTGTAGATATCGTAGCTTCCGCTCATCGCAATCGTCCCGCGGAAAAGATCGGAATGCTTGAAGTACGTATTCGCCGCGAGATACGCGCCCAAACTCGCTCCGGTCGTCAGCGGCCGCGCATCCGGGCCGCACTCGTTCCGGATCAGCGGCATCACTTCATCGCAAATATAGCGATCGTAACGCGACAGCATTTCGACTTTCCAGCCGGGATGCGATTCACGTGCGAGAAGACTGTACTTGTTGACTGAATTGATCGAATAAGCACGAATCAATCCGTCTTCGATAAGAGGTTTGATCGAATCGATAAGGTGAAATCGCTCGTATTCAAGATAATCGGCGGCGGCGGTCGGGAACATCAGCAGCGGATAACCCGCGTGCCCGTATGCCACCAGCGGCATGTCCATTCCAAGATTGTGGCTGAACCACGATGTTGTCTCACGTCTCATTAAGATTGCTCCAGTAGTTTTCTATGATAAAAGTTCAAAACGTCGAGATTATTAGAAAAACGCGTCAAACTCAAGGCGATGCTTTCGGCGTGTTGCAGTTCTTCAGAAATTCGGCTGCCGGGGCTTTGAGTTCCGGATTCTCGAGAAACACCGCGACCTTTTTCCGGATCGCCTCAAACTCTTCGCTTTCCTCGGCCGTGATACTTTTCGAAATAAACCGATAGACCGCGAATCGGATCGTCGTCGATTGCTTTGAAAGCTGGCGGAGGAATGAATCGGGCGATGCCTGAAGTTCGTCCAGATAAAAGTAGGTCAGGCCTTCGGCAAGGTGCGTGTCGGCCTTCGCTGTCGCGGCGAAAAGCAGCGGCAAATGCTGTTTTCGTCCGTCGCCGACCATCGCCGCGACCCAGCCGAGCGCCTCATTTCGCAAAAACGCGTCGTTTGCCGTCGCGACATCGACAACATACTTTTCATTTTCGTCCGCCTCGACGCCCAGCCAGAACAGGAAATATGCCGCCTTCAATCGCAAAACCTTGTCAGCATTCGGCGCTCCGAAAGTCGTGTCGCCCTCGCGAATTCCGTTGTCTTTTACTTCCCGAACAATCGCAACGACGCGTTCACGATCGATCTTCATCAAATCCTCGAGCAGACTGTCGCCGTCGGCAAGTCCGCTTTCAATGAACATCTCGCGGATTGCAACGTCCGACGGCTCGGTCTGCTGTTCAAGATTCGACATCGAACGGCTTTCGATCTGGTCATTTACATTCGAACATGCCAACGAGATGATGCCGACAAAGATCACGAACAAAATCACCCCTGACTTAACATTCATGTTCATTTCTCCATTTTGATCGACTCAAAACTCGAAAACTTCCCGGAAATTGACGATGATCCTGTCTTCGACCTCGGCAAGCTCGATCTCGCGTCCCAACAATCGTTCGAGCGATGTTACCGGTTCGCCCTCGCAGGCAATGATCCAGTTGAAATAGCTGAGATCGGTATTTACGTTAAACGCAAATCCGTGAGTCGTGACCCAGCGCTTGAGATGAACGCCGATTGCCGCGACTTTCCCTTCGCCGGTATGGACGCCGGTCAAACCGTCGATCCGGAAACCGTCGACGCCGAAGTCGCGCAATGTGCGGATCAGAACCTCTTCAAGATTTCTGACATACAGATGGACGTCTTCACGATACGAACTCAGATTGATGATCGGATAGCCGACAACCTGCCCGATTCCATGATAGGTCACCTTTCCGCCGCGATTGGTTTCGAAAACCTCGGCGCCGAGCGACGCCAGCATTTCCGGCCCTGCCAGCACTCCGTTTTCCTTCGCCCGTCGCCCGACGGTGAAAACATGCGGATGTTCGAGCAGAAGCAGATAGTCACGCGAACGCTCGGCGATCACTTCTTTTTCAAGTTGTTCCTGGAGTTCAAGCGCCGATCCGTACGAAATGCGACCAAGACGGCGAACTTCCAACACTCTTTCAGGCATCTTTCATATGATAGAATTTCGGGAACGAAAATTCTAACCGTTTATCGATATGAACATGAAGACTTTAACCGCGATCGCAATCGTCATCGTTTCGATGGCATTTTCAGTTTCTGCACAAAAGAAAAAGCCGGTGACTCCGGTCAAAAAGCCGGTCACCGTTGCGCCGACAAACGCGCTCGAGATAAAGCAGAACGCGGAAAAGGTCGCGATCCAGCTCAAAAACGTCACCAATTTCATTTACAAGCTGGGCGGCATCGCAACCGGTCTTGAAGACGCCGACAAAGAGGCGAAAGCAGGCAAGCTTTCGCGCGCGGCGATCGATAAAAACAACGAATTCAAACAGGCCGTCGTTCTCAGCATCCGAAACCTGAAGGCCGGACTCGCGGCGCTCGAGATCGAGTTTCGGACGAAGCCATCGATCAAGCCGTATCTCGCGCAGATCAACGGCGTCACCGATCTCGCAACGCAATCTGAAGACCTTGCATTGGGCGGCCAATTCACCGCCTCCGGCAAAAGCCTGATCCTGGTCGTCGAAAAGCTCGCCGACACCCTAATGGCAATGCCGTAATGCAGAACCGCGCACGCAGTGAGCGGGTGCGACCGCAGCGCGGTCGATTTTTTCATCCGATTGATTCTGGACGGTCGTCTTCCGAGCATGCGCGGTTCTGCATTTCTGACCTCGCCCGCTTACTCCGTGCGCGGTTCTGAACTGCTTACTGCTTACTGCTCACCGCTAACTGCCGTCGCACCCGCTTACTCCGTGCGCGGTTCTGCATTTTGAACTTTTGGCAAAAACGTCGTAAATTGATTTCGCTTCAACAAATACCGCAATAATCCGGAGATCAATTTATGCTGACAATTTTGGCGATCGTCTTTCTTTTCTGGCTCGTTTTCGGCTACTTTTCGTACGGCAAATGGATCGCAAAACAGTTCAGGCTTGATGACAACCGCGAGACACCGGCGAACGCGGTCAATGACGGCGACGATTTTGTTCCGACAAAGCCGTTTTATCTTTTCGGACAGCACTTTTCGGCGATCGCCGCAGCCGGGCCGATCGCCGGACCGATCATCGCCTGCCAATCGTTCGGGTGGCTGCCGTGTCTCTTGTGGATCTCGCTCGGCGTCGTCCTGATCGGCGCCGTTCACGATTTTTCGTCGCTCGCTTCATCGGTCCGGCACGGCGCGCAGAGCATCGCCGAGATCACGCGTGAAAAACTTGGCAACGGCGCCGGCCGCGCAATGATGGCATTCATCTGGATCGCGCTCGTTTACGTCATCGTCGCATTTACCGACATCACGGCCGGGACTTTTGTTTCGGGTGATGAAGCGCTGGTCGGGGCGACGGGTTTCAATCCCGGCGGAGCGGTGGCGATCGCGTCGGTGATGTATCTTTGCCTGTCGATCATCCTCGGACTCGTCGAACGCTACCTCAAGCCGCCGCTTTGGCTTTCGACGATCATCTTTGTCCCGGCGACCTTCGCGCTTTCGTTTCTCGGAACCAAATTCTCAAATATTCTGACGCTCGATCACATTTCATGGTCGGTCATGATCCTCATCTATTGTGTTGTCGCGTCCCTGGTTCCGGTTTGGGCGCTGCTTCAACCGCGCGGTTACCTCGGCGGATTCGTTCTCTACACGGCGATCGCCGTCGGCATCATCGGCATCTTTTTCGGCAGCTACGAAATTCAGCAGCCGGCATTCAAATCGTTCGATATCGGCGGCATGACCGGGACGATGTTTCCGTTTTTGTTCGTGACGATCGCCTGCGGGGCGTGTTCCGGATTTCACGGACTGGTTTGTTCGGGCACGACGTCGAAACAGATCGACAAAGAATCGCACACCCACGCGGTCGGGTACGGCGCGATGCTCGCCGAAGGGTTCGTCGCGTTCATCGCGCTGGTCACGATCATGATCGTCGCGGCCGACTCAACCAAAGGACTTTCGCCGGGAAAAATCTACGGAAACGGCATCGGCAACTTCCTGACGCTCGTGATCGGCAAAGAAAATCTCAACTTCGCGATCACGTTCGGCGCGATGGCGTTTTCCACCTTCGTCTTCGATACGCTTGACGTCTCGCTCAGATTGGGCCGCTATATCGTTCAGGAGCTTTTCGGACTCAAGGGCAGGATCGGCGCGTTTATCGGAACGGTCGTCACGGTGGCGGTACCGTTCGTTCTGATCTTTTTCACAAAATCGGGCTCCTATCAGGATTTCTGGACGCTCTTCGGCGCGTCAAACCAACTGCTCGCGGCGCTGACGCTTTTGTCAATCACGGTTTGGCTTTACCAGGCACGCAAGCGGATCGCGTTTACGCTGCTGCCGATGCTGTTCGTGCTGACGATCACGTTGTGGGCGCTCGGCGGCCTCGTCGTCGGAAACTTCCGCGCCGCGGTCGGATTCGACATCAAACTCGTCAACGGATTCGCTTCGCTCGCGCTCATCTCGCTCGCGATCTATCTCGTCGTCACGGCACTGATCAAGGTCCGCGCCGAACGCCACGGAAGCGGGCTGACCGAGGAAACCGCGTAGTTCAAGCGCTGGTTCGAGGGCGTTTTTGCAATTAAGCCTTCGTGATTGTCGCCCCATCGCATCGTCGCAAGACGCTATTACTTGCGGTAGAAGGAGATGACAAGCGTGGCGCCTGCTGCACCGCTCGACGGTGATAAACGTCCGAGGCGAAAGCTACCGACTGAAGGAAAAGCGTGGAAGGGCTGCGGCTGGCGGCAATCCACGTTTAGCCGCAAACTCAACCAGTCGCAAAGCGACGGCATATCTTAGCCGTGGTGCGTAAGCCCACGGAAAACTTCGGGAAAAGAATCCAGAGTCGCGCGAGCGACGACACACGTTCGATTTTCGATTGCCGATTTTGGATTTCGGATTTGATTTGTTCGAAAACTCTTGAAGCAGTTCACGATAATATCGGAAAATCCAAAATCGGAAATCCAAAATCGGAAATCGACTGTGCCGCCGCTCACGCGGCTCGGACATGTGTTTTCGCCCGTTTTCCGTGGGCTTACGCACCACGGCTAAAATTTGCCGCCGCTCCGCGACTGGTCACCGGAACCTGCGTGTTCGAGTATTCCACAACGAGTTTACCGCCGAATAGATCTCAATCAAGCAATCGAACAACCAATGATATAATCCGCATCTCCGAGCCAAAGTTATTCAACGTTACCGTTCGGTCACCTCTTCGAAACCGAAGCCACTTCGAATTAAGCCCCTCGCCGTCAGCCTCAGCAGACCACCCGTCGGCAATTAGTCGCCGTCGCAGAAAATCGATCGCTTCTTCGTTCTTCATGGCCGATTTGTAACCGACTTCAACCAAAGGCAAGTTGTGTCCGGTTCGCTTTGTGACCATTCGAAATCCCTCGGGTTTCGGGATCGATTCGCAAATCCGATCCAGCTCCGTCAGTTTCTGTGAGGCCGCTATTGTTCGTTCTGCCTCAGCCGTTAACTCTTCGGATGAAACGCACGCCGTAAGAACTATCAACATCGTTGCAATCACGACCAATTGCCCGAGACGGCAACGGCCAGCGGGGCGCGTGTAACCGGCGACGACCATGAAGTGGAATAATCGGTTGTACCTATGAATCGTCAAAGTCAACACAGCAATCAATACCATTCATGATCTGGAAAGACGCGTCCTTCAATCTGTTCGTACTCATCTTCCCACAAAAACATGCACACTTCTTCATATGTCGAACCGACAAAAACAACTTCGTTCCGTTTCAAAGGGTCGACGACCCGAATTCCGGCCCAATTTGCATTATCTGCTGCAACAATTAGAAGGTAAGTCGGTAGTACTTCACTCCCCTCGGTGAACCAGATTTCAAACCAATGATCATCTCTAGTCATAGTTCAATGACAACTGAACCGTTAAGGTGAGACTCTGACAGTTTTTTTGTTTGTTCAATTTCAGCAAATTCCATCCCCGTCCCGGTATGCCCTTCTAGCGCATATTTCGTTGCACTTCGGCCAACTTTTCGTTCAAATTGCGACTCGCAATTAGATTCAGATCCTTCGGCTTACAAATTATGAAACTATAGTATTTCACGGGGCGCGAGTTGGAATTTAATACTCCTTTTTCGTAGTTCATGACGAAAACGCGGTTGTTCCTTTCGTCTTCCGTCAGCGCGTCAAGAGAGCGCAACGATTCTCCAGATTGCAAAGGTCGATTAGTCAAGTACTCGAGTCGAACTCTACCACCCACACCGTCATCATAATAGAACTCAGGAAGGCCAGCGAGTCTGTCCAACTCTACGTTCGTTTGGAGTAATCCAATCTCGCTGATAACAAAATCCAGGTAGGTACTGCCGGTGTCGTCGGGCGAAACGCCTCCGTCCTTGTCGATAGTAATCACGAACGCTCCTTCTGATCCGCTCGGGACAAGGAACCGACCCTTTGAAACTCTTGGAACTTGCCGACATCCAGCGGCCGCGATCACAAGAAGGATCAACACAAGAAGACAAGCCGTTCCATTTCGCCTCAAGATTTCGTTCAAGCTTCTCATAACAATTCCTCCAAGAATCGTGCGTCGCATTCCAATCTCGAATGTCCTAAGGGCGGCTAAAGGTCGCGTAAAGTACGAGTATGATCATGATCGGGAAAACGATGCCGACTCTTGCGAGCCGCTTTAACGAGAGATTTGAGGCACCTCCTTGAAGACGAATGGCCTCTCTTATCCAGGAATCCGCAAAACCTGTGCCAACCGACAGGCAGTTTCGTAAGACATTCCATCGGGAACGGAATGCTTGACTATTCCGCTTTCTCAAAACGATACCAATCGTCGTTGTAAACCTCTTTGAAATGCCCGGTATCGAGTTCCGGATTGTCCATTCTGATCCCGTGACGTCTTTCGTAAATGACTGCCTCGCATTCAAGGCATCCCAACATGGCTCCGTCAAGTAGTGCCATAGGTCCGCGAGAGAAAACAAACGCCTTTTCGCCGACCAGCCCGAATTCCCCTGGATCCGTGATGAGCACAATTCCCGCAAAAGGACTTACGAATTCATTCGGACTTCGATTTTCGTTGATCCAGATCAACGCGCGAATCTCGAACCGAGTGACAATTGGCCCAGACACAATCAAAAGGATGATCAACGCCAACGGCAGAAACCGAAGTTTAACGTTAGCACGGAGTATGTAGGAAAATAGCAGGAGAATAATGATCCCAAAACCACCTATCGCCACCGGTAATAGTTGGATCTGAAGCAGTTGCCGAACAGCAACAGGAACAAACGGAAATGGCAGATACCTTCCCGCAGCCAGAAGCAAGAACAAAAAAGACACGATCCAATACGCAAGATTGGCGTAACCGCGGCCTGAATCATCGACTATTTTCAATTTGTTCATGTGCCTGGCAATTTCCAATTGGGAGTGAGACAACGCTGAAACCCAAACGGGGTAAAAGCCCCGATCGATTGATTTGAATTAGCGCCGTTCGAACGGTTGGATCGTTCGGTTCGGTGCGGCTTATTCCGCCCGACTTCGCGTTTTCCAGCCCAACAAGCGGCACGAGCGGCCGCAGATTTTAAAGACTGTGTAACGATCGGCCATCCGACTTATCATGAATCTCGACAGGCCTCGCTGTTTTGAATATGCGCCAGCGTGTGGTCGACGAGTTCAGGCATCGCAGATCGTTGCTTCTTCAGCGTCTTCGTCAGTTCGACGGTTCCGATCTGGATGCAGAATTCGTCGAACATAAGAGCATGGTCCCCTTCATTAAGTTCTGTGATCGCGCTCAGAAACTGCCTCGGATTTCTCTCAAAGCGTTTCGAATACGTGTGAAAAAGGGCGGTCGCCCATGCACCGTCAGTGAGGTGCATGATTCGCATTGAGCTCATGAGAATTTTTGTGTCTGACCGTTCGCTCTCCACTGTCTCGCAGATCAATCCAATGAGCGTTTCGTCGTTGATGTGTACGCGCTCAAACTCGTACACCGCCTCCCAGCCTGACAAACGGTAAATTTCGGATGTTTTCACCCGGAAGACCGAATAGACTTCGATCAGCTCATCGGCGTACCGCTCCTTTTGAAATCCCAATCGTGCGAGAAGATACGCACTCTTCGCTTTGAACCCGAGATTGTCGTCGTGCGATTTCTTGAACTCCAGTATCTGGGTCGCTACTCCATCCAAGGGGCATTTTCGGAGGCGCTCAAGATACCTCTTTTCGTCAGCGATGTACTCGTCCTCAAGCGGTCCTCGCTCGAAACGGGTTTTTAGCTCGGTGAAATCGAAAACACACTTGCCGGGTTTCGGCGACGGGGTCTGTACTGGAGTAGGCGTTACGATCGGATCCGGATTCAGGTTCGAATCCGCAACCTGGACATTTTGTCGAGCGACCGGGGCCGAACAGGCGATGCTGAAAAGACACCCTGAAATCATGGTTCCCGCAAAAAATAAGGCGAGCTTCATCTTCAATGCGACCTCCTTCGTTCGATCTCTTCCGTTTCGACCGGGTCCCGGTCGGACGCTGTCGCTTCCGGTTCGGGGGCAGGTTCGCCGGCCTGCTGTGTACTTCGATTCTCTTGTTCACTGTTTGATTGGCTCGAAGCTTGGCCACCGGGCATCGCGCTCGCGCCGTTGACGACGCGCCCTCTCCACTTTTCGAGTTCTGGGAAAAGTGGCTTGCCGTTCTTATCATTCAGGTTTGCCCACGCCGTAAGTACGCCGTCGGCTCCGACAAAGATGTTGTCAAGCGCATCGCCTTTTGAATTGGCCAACCGGATAAGCTTGATCAGCTCGACAACGTCTGCATTGTACATCCTGATGCAACCTTCTGTGCGCATCAGTGACTGGTATTCGTCAAATGCCTCTGCTGCCTTGCCTCCGCCATGAAAAAAGAAGCCGGAGCGTTCGATCCCTGCTTTCTTAAATGTCTCAAAGTCACCCAAAGTCCCACCTGTCATTTCGACACGGCCCTTTCCCCACGAGTTCGGCCCACCCGGACACCCTTGGCATTTATATTTGTCATTTCCGCCCTGGATCGCCCCACCCTTATAGACTCCAAACGGGATCGGACCTCTCGTACGCCCGCGATCCGCGCCAACGCCGGCTGCGAGTCCGTAAAACGTCTTCGATTCAACTCGTCCGTTGCGCAGATAATAGAATGTAATCGTTGCTCGGTGGTTGCTGTCAACTGATACGATAATGTGCGATTCACCGTCCGGATCAATCAAAATCAACGGACTATTCAGACAATAAACAAACCGATTGAAAGTCTGCGGGTTCGCCGACTTGCCTGATGCCGGCAGCGGATCGACGGCGGTGAATCTTCCGTGGCGGTTTTCGTACATTCTGGCTTCGGCGAAGTCGAGGCCGGATTCGTCGTCGCGCTGGTAGGTGGTGAATTTCTGTTTGAGGTTGTCGGCGACGCCGTATTTTGCCGCGGTCGTTCGCTCACCGGTGTTGTTGGTGATCTCTTCGCCGAACGGCTTGAAATCGCGGCGGGCGATGACGTAGCCTTCGGAGTCGGTGATCACTCTTGGCGATCCGAGCATGTCGGTCGCCGTGTAACGCGTCGTCGGATTCTCAGGCGGCGCGGCGGTCGTGTATTCTGCGACGAGTTTTCCGGCCGAATAGACGAAAACGGTCGTATCCTGAAGAATTCCGTTGCCGTCATAGGAGCGCTTTCTGACCCGCTGGCCTTCGCCGTTGTAGTCGTATTCGCCGACGAGTTTGCCGTCCTTAATGATCTTCGCCTGCTTGTTCTCGCCGTTGAAAACGAAGTTCCGGCCTTCGGCGTCCGATATCAAATTGCCGTTTTTATCGTAAAGGTAGCCCTGATTCGGGTCGAACCGGTTCGTCGCCGGATTGATCGTCGGGAAGGACTTGTTGTCGAGCGTCAACTGCGTCGCTCCGGTGAACTTGGCATAGTTCGTTCTGTTCCCGAAACGATCATAGCCAAACGTCTCTTTCCAGTTCTGCGCGGCATTCGTCGTCGCCCCGTTCGTCTCACGCGCTTCGGTGATGCGGTAAAGCGAGTCGTATCGATAAGTTTGAACGAACGGCTCGGTCAGGCTGGCGAACGAGACTGTCTGCATCGCGATGTTGCCCGTATTCTTCGCCGCATCGACCGTGCGTCCGTCGGAATTGAGTTCGCCGTAATGATAGGTGAGCTTCCACAGGCTCGCGTCCGTGACTCCCGCTCCGAGATTGAGTTCCGTGACTTGAAGCCGCTCGTTGAACTTCGCCCATTCCCAACGGTTGTTGCCGAGCTTCAGCTTTTCGATCTTGCCGTCCGCCGTGTATGAAAACGAATTGGCGTAGGTCCTTTCCGGCGCGTTGGCGTCCTTTATTCCCCAGATGCGCGAAAGATCGCCGTCGGATTCGAATTCGTTGCGGACGACTCTTCCCGAAGGATATGTTTCCTGAACGAGCGCTCCGGCGAAGTTGTACTGATACTGCGAAGTGTAGGTCACGCCGTCCGTGATCTGCTGCATCTGGGTCAGCCGGCCGAGAGAGTCGAATTGCGTGTAGCGCGTGTCGGAGACCGAGCTTGAAACGCGCGTCAGTTTGCCTTTGGCAAGGTTCGGCGACGACGGCGATTGGCTGAGTTCAAGCAGTCCGTCGTAGAGAAAAGTGACCTCGGGCGTGTTCTCGCTGGCGTTCGTGCCGAGACCGTTGCAGGTCGTCGCGGTGATGTTGAGATTCGGTTTCGAATAACAGCGCTTCGTGACCCGCTTCGCCTTGTCGTACTCATTGATGATCGAAACGCGAGGGGTCCGAAACGCGATGCCGTGCGGTGTGAAGACTACGCCGAATTCGGCTTTTTTGTTTTCGCCTTCAAGTCTGCCTACATCCGTGTACCCGTCATCGACAATCCGCCAAACGTACCATTTGTCGGATCGAATTAGCCTCTCTTCGCCTTTCTTTCGCGCGTATTCGGGTGTGAGGCAAAACAAAATTTGTTCGATCTTACCGACATCTGGTGATTTTCCGACCTTCTCCCACAAGCCGAGCTTCATTCCCCAGGTCACAATGCAATGCGAATAGAATTGGACTTCGCCGGATACGATCTCATCTGGTTTCGGCGATTCATCGATCGGGAATTCCCGCTTGAACGCCCTGATCACATCGCTGTTTAGTTGCAAAGGATCGGAAGCGATCAATTGAAAGAACTTCCTCGATTCGTTGTCCAACTTCACGGAAAACAAATCGCCGATTTTGGTGACCACACGGTTTTTCTGTTCCACGCCTTTTCTTTCCTCATATCATTGAGTCTGGTTTGAATCCTTGAACTCCTTGAACAGACGGCGCAACTCACGTATCGATTCTTGGGAATCAGGGTACGCCCGAAGCAAACCATCCCACCAAGCCCAATTCCGGGGAAAGTTCAGACGCTCTGCCAGCCACAAGTTGAATTTTCGAAGTTCCTCGGAGTGTTCTTCTTTCGCGTACGCGAAACCCTCAAGATAGACGGCTACGTAACGCAACTCGGCATATCCGGTGTACATTTGCGGGCGTTGGGTTATGGCGTCGATCAGCATTGCCAAATCCAATGAGTCCTTGCTCGGCGCATTCTCCATCGCGCGTTTCATCTCAGAAGGTTTCATTTCCGCTCCTTCATTTCACCTTAGTCAGCACGGTCTCACTAAGATCCGAGTATTTGATCCAATCCTTATACGGGACCGCCTTGTTTCCATACTTACTCATCCTGTCAACCACCATTCCTTGATTAATGTGTACGACATGTTCGGCCCACTTCACGTCGAGACATGCGGCCGTGAATCGCGAAAGTTCCGGGCGGGCAGGGACATCAACCAACTACGACAACATCAACTAAGTCAACCGATACCAGATTAAATCGCGCCTTCCGATTGTTTGAATTCTTGAAACAGAATACCAAGTTCACGCAATGCATCTTCCGAATTTGGATAAACGTGTCTTCATTCCGCCGTTCCACATCCAATTCTGTGGAAATCCAAGCCGCACCGCCAGCCATCGATTGAAATCCCGGAGTTCATTGTGAATCTCGATGGAAGCGAAGGCGAAGCCCTCAATAAACGCCGCAACCTCCAAGAACTCGCAACTTCCAACGTACATTGCCGGACGTCGGACGATGTTGGAAACGAGCTCAGAAAGATTATCCTCACCGCCTACACTCTTAAATTTGATTGACATACTCGGCTCAAGACTCCTTTGACGATGTTCGAAATCAGGTTCTCAAGATCGATGCCGCCGGTCCCGGATGTCAACAATTCCGCCAAAATCAGCTCGTTCAATCCTGAATAGATTCATTCGCGCATTTCGATTGCTTGAATTCCTGAAACAGAAACCCAAGTTCACGCAACGCGTCTTCGGAGTTGGGATAGACCTCTTTCATCCCATCCTTCCATCCCCAGTTTCGTGGAAAATCGAGACGTACTGCCAACCATCTGTTGAATTCTCTGAGTTCTTCATAATCTCTTACGGACGCGGACGCGAAGCCTTCGATAAATCCTGCAACCTCGACGAACTCACAGTTTCCGACATACATTGAGGGTCGCCGGACGATGTTGCAGATGAGTTGTGCAAGCTTATTGTCTCCAGATTCGTGGATGGGCACAGTCGAACCAAGCCTCCGTTGTTTGTCAATTTATCCTCTTAAGCACCGTCGTGACGCCATCCGGGTTTTTCGTCGAACGAGGCTCGAATGTTCGAACCCATTGTTTGAACGGTCTGGGCTGATCCCCAAACTTGCTCGGTGAGTCGAAAACCTTCCCATTGTAAACAAACACGTCCTGAAAGAAAGATCCTTCTGATCCTCTCGGCTGAGTCATCGTTTCTCAGTCGATTCTTTGAATTCCTTGAACAGCAGACTCAATTCACGCAACGCATCTTCAGAATCCGGGTAGATTTGCTTCATCGCACCGTTCCAATCCCAATTTCGAGGAAAATCGAGTCGCACCGCCAGCCAACGGTTGAAATCCCGCAACTCATTGTGAATCTTCACTGATGCGAACGCGAAGCCTTCGATGAAGGCGGCGACCTCGGCGAACTCACAGTTTCCAACATACATTACCGGGCGCCGAACGATGTTGTTGATAAGTTCCTCGAGATTCTTCTCGCCACCCACGCTATCAAAGTGTTTCGGCATAATCCATCTAATCCTCTATAAGAATCAGTTTATTCTAGTAAGTGTCGTCAGCACGCCTTCCGGATTTTTTGCGGACCGAGGATCGAACGTACGGACCCATTGTTTGAACGGTATCGGTTCATTCCCGAATTTGCTCATTTTGTCGATTACCTTTCCTCAAATCATTGAGTCTGGTCTGAATCCTTGAACTCCTTGAACAGACGGCGTAACTCCCGAAATGCATCTTCGGAATCCGGATAGACCTGAAGCAGACCGATCCACCAAGGCTCGTTTCGGGGGAAATTCAAGCGTCCGGAAAGCCAAAGGTTGAACCGCCGAATCTCATCATGGGCGTCGTCTCGTGAGTAAGCGAAGCCTTCAATGAATACCGCCGCATGCGTCAGATCCGAATATGCCGTGTACATAAACGGGCGTTGGCATATTCCATCAACCAAGCTGGCCAAGTCAAACAAATCTCGACTTTGCGTATTTTCTTTAGGTTGCTTCATATCCACTCACTCTTTCCATTTCGTCAAACGTGTCTCGCTCAGGTCCCAGTGTTTCACCCAATCCTTGAAAGGAACTGCCTTGTTTCCAAACTTGCTCAACTTATCGATCACCTTCCCCTGATTGATGTGTACGACATGTTCGGCCCACTTCACGTCGGGATATAGACCTTTCGGCAAGCTCAGCCATTTTCGAAGGCCCCCCAAGCGGGTCGATCTGTTTAATCTTCACCAAGGTTCCGCCAACAGCAAGTTCCTTCGACTGCCGCGCCAACGACCCGGATAGCAATGCACCTCTGACGAACGTTTGGTGCTATCGACAAATCAGTCATACGAGGGAATTGGGTACTCGTGCTGCCCCGTTCGGATCCGGTAAGCGATATCGTGCGGCGTGAAGACGACACCAAACTCGGCGTTTTGGTTTTCGCCTCGCAGCTTGCCAACATGGGTGTATGCATGATCGACGATCCGCCAAACGTACCACTTGTCGGATCTCACGAGCCTTTCCTCGCCCTTTCTTCGCGCATATTCGGGAGTGAGGCAAAACAAAATTTGTTCTATCTCGCCAACATTTCGTGATTTTCCAACCTTCTCCCACAGCCCCAGTTTGACTCCCCACGTGACAATGCAATGCGAAAAGAACTGAACTTCACCGGCGACGATTCGATCCATTGGCGGGGTTTCGGTGGCAGAATAGACCTCATTGAATGCCCTGACAACATCGCTGTTTAGTTGCAATGGGTCGAAAGCAATCAATTGAAAGAACTTTTGCGATTTGTCGTCGATTTTGACGGCGAAGACATCGCCGATTTTTGCAATGACCCGTTTTCGCTTTTCCATATCATCCTCACTTGATACCGTAAATCGACCAGTATTTTTCGCCGATTGAGTTTATCTTGTTCTGCAGATTCGCCAAACCATGTTGATTTATCAGCTTCTGCTCCCAAACCCTAGCCTGGATTTTTGTAAGGTTGCTAGCACCGGCGACTTCAACAAATTGAAGTCCTGCCTTTTCTGCAACACGACGATGCTCTGCCACCCTAACGCCCAGGTTTCTTGAAGTGATTCCAACATATTCAACAGCTCCGGTAACTCGGTTGAGCCCCTGATAAACAACATAAGAACCTCCGGCGGTGCAATCATTATGAACCAGCCAACCGTCGAGTCCGACGAAGTAGTTGTGGTTGCCTTCGACCTCGAAGTTGAAGGTCGCTCGCGTCTCGGCGACGCGTTCGATCGCGATGATCGGCTTCCATTCACCGGCGCTGTTTTTGAGCAGATCGCCGGCTTTCAGCGATTCCGCTGCGATCCAATCGCCGTCATCCGCCGACAAATTGTTCCGGTTGCGGTTAACGTAGAACGGATGCCCCAACGTAACCTGCAGAGTCTGCGGTTCCCCTTCGATATGAATTTTCAGAAACTCGTCGGCGGTGTTTCTGAAAAGCCGGACGACCTCACGGAATTCAAGCTGGCCGTTGGTCTCATTATAGCTCAGAACGCTGTCGCCGGGCTCGATCAGTTCAATCGGAACAAGTCCCTCGTCGGTTTGAACAAGCGTGCCAGCAACGAAACAAAGCGCCCGCGTAGCGTCGGCGACGTTGTCGACCGAGTTAATCAATCGATGCCCCCGACGGAAAGCGTTGCCCCAAGGAATGATCCCCGCCGTGTTTAAGCCAGCCTCCGAAAATTCGCCCTGCCCAAGATCAATCGCACTTTTAAGAATAGTCGCGGGAACGTTCAGCCCCGGAATGTTCTGCAATGCTTCGGCTGTCTTCTCTATAGCAATAACCGATTTCAAAGATTCATTGTTTGACGTGTCCAATGATGGTGACACCGGGACGTTCCCGCTTCCGCAGGCCGAATCCCTTTCTTCTGGGCAACCCAAGTCTGGCCCATCGGATTGGCGCGGCGAGATTGTCGATCCGACCTCGCCCGTGCTTGATGCAATCGGATCACTTTGGCTCTCTACTTGAACCGCATTGTCGGCTGCTTTTTGCTTCTCCGCAGCATCCAGAACGACAACCATTTTGTGGTCATTCGTAAACTCTACCCAATCACCCACGTTTACATTGTTGTTAACACATTCAACGCCGCATCGTTTTAGCCTTTTGGTTTGACCGGTGATATTTGTTTCACCCGACTTGAGCACGTAATCGTCAGGTTCCCAACGAAAGTTGCCGTCCTTATCGGAAACCCATTTCAGCCCGCTCGGATCCGTGACGTTCACCGGATTGTTTCCAACGTAAACATATCGGTTGAAGGTCTGAGGATTGCGCGGGCTCATTGAGGACAGCAGCGGGTCGGGCGCGGTGAACCTGCCGTGTTTGTTCTGGTACATCCGGGCCTCGGCGAAATCGAGACCGGTCTCGTCGTCTTTCTCGTATCCGGTGAAGCGTTTGCGGATGTTGTCGGCGCCGCTTGTAGAGTATTTGAGAGCCTCGGTGCGGCCTCCGACCCCTGAACCGATCTCTTCACCGAACGGCAGGAAATCGCGCCGTGAGACGACGTTGCCTTGCGGTCCGTGATCATCCGCGGCGAACCCAGACCATCGGTCGTCAGAAAACTGGTTGTCGGCGCCTCGGCCGTGACGGTCGAGTATTCTGCCGCCAGAGCCCCGAAGCCGTCAAACACGAAAACGGTCGTTTCGGTGTTGGTCGTCTTCTTGACCCTTGCGCCGAATCCGTCGTAGGAATAGCGGCCGATGACATTGGCGTCCGGGTTGGAAGGTGAGGTCGCGACGTTGAGATCGCGAACGACTGATTGTTTGTCGTCGCCGTTGAACGTGAAACCGCGGTTCTGGGCATCCTGAACGATATTCCCGTTGAAATCATAGACATATCCTTGTCCGCCCTGAAACCGATTTGTCGCCGGGTCGACGGCCGGATGCGTTTGATTGTTGATCGGGAGCGCGTTGCCTCCGACGTTCTGGCTGAACTGGGTCCGGTTGCCGTAAAGATCGTAGCCGAAGGTCTGGATCCAGTTCTGCGACCCGCCCGTCGCCTCTTTCGCCTCGGTCAGCCGATTGACGGCGTCGTACCTGAAGGTCTGAACGAAATTCGTCGTCGGAACGGTGATTGTCTGTTTTGCGATCTGTCCGATGTTCTTTGAGGCGTCGACCGTAGTGCCGTCAGGATTCAATTCACCGTAGTCATAGTTGATTTTCCACAGGCCGGTGTCGGTGGGTGAGTTTCCGAGGCCGATCTGCGTTATTTGAAATCGCGAATTGAACTGGGCGGACTCTTTTGTCAAGAACTTTTTTTGCGCAGAATTGTTCTGTGCGGCAACTTTGTGGGTGCGAGTTGCGCGATTGCTGAGGCCGGGCCGCCTGAAGGCGGAACTCCAAACGCAGAACCCCAAACGAGGGCGGCAATCCAAAATCCAAAATCGAAAATCCAAAATCGACGGGCCGCCTGAAGGCGGAACTCCAAACGCGGGACTCCAATCGGCGGATTTCAAAGACTGGAACTTGGGACTCGCAATCTGTAAGATCGGTACGAGAAAATCTGCAAACTGGCATCTGCATTGGGGAGTCTGAAATGAAAAACTTGATTTGTATTGCCGTTATCGCGGTTGCGATTGCGGTCGGATGTTCGGGCGGAAAGGAAACGGGTTGCGTCGGAAAGGTAAGTTTCGGCGGGAAATCGTTTGAAGGCAAGGCCAACGGCGCCGATGAGGCAAAACGGAACGCCTGCAATATGTACTGCCGGAACGCGGATCCGGAATATGACGCTCGTTACCGGGTTTGGCTCGATTCACCGAAAGGAAAAGCGGCCGGCAGTCCGTCAAAACAGGAAGCGATCTTCAAGGACAAGGATTTGCTGGATTTCGTCACCGTTAGCTGCGCGAATAGATGCCTGAAGGATATGAATCCGGAAGCGAATTGCGGAAAGTGATCCTGGCTATTCGCTGGGCTTGATCTTGTCTTCGAGCCAGTTCGTGAGATCGTCGACCGATTCGATGTGGATCGGTTTTCCCTGATATGCCTTGATCATGAAAACGATGAGCATGACGGTCGTGA
>JBGASE010000134.1:0-9584 GCA_044229875.1 Pyrinomonadaceae bacterium
CTCCGTGATGTCCGCCAATTAGTACGCTGATTTGTTCGGCAAGCTTGGGGTTAAAACCGAAACGGCTCCGAACAAGAATTTGTGGCAGTTCAATCGTCGTAACATAGCCGTGCGGCGCATCTTTGGCAAGGGGTACGGCTTCCTTTACGCGAAAATCAGTCGGCTCATAGATGTCCAAAAAGTTTATCGTCTGAATTTGCTTATGTAGTTTAATGGCATATTCGGAGCTCTTTTTCGTTTGACCTTCCAGCTTGCATTCGAGACTCGTCTTCTGTGTTTCGATTTGCTTGCCGCGCATGATAAACGGCGGCGAACACTTGCCCAAATCGTGCAGTCCCGCAATGAAAGCGATTATCCTGCCTATTCTTTCAGTAGTTCCTTCGGTAATCATTGTTTCGCCGAAGGCTCTTGCAATTCGAATTTTCGCCGCCGTCGGCAAAACGTCCGACCAAACCTTTCGAGTAACAGCCGCAACATCGATCAAATGGCAAATCAGCGGATGAAATGCCATTGGCTCTGATACACGGGACGAGGTCTTTGCCCAAAATCGTACGAGAACATCGGCGTCGTTCATTTCGCATTCCCCCAATCTTGGATCTTCAAGGCTTGTTCTAGTCTGTTGACAACAATCTCCCGCAACTTCTTCGGCTTCACGACGCGGCAATGGCCGGCGTAGGTTAGGCAGAAGCGGGCGACTGCATCGAGGCCGTTTTCGCCGATTTTGAAAGAAAGCCGCAGGCCACCGTCGGGGAGTTCTTCTCTTATCTCATCAGGGTGGAAATGCCGTCGTTCGCGGATCCACTGGGACTGATAAGCGTCGAAATCGATCTCGACTGATGTCAGCCGACCGCCGCGCATCATGGAAAATCCGCGATTCAAATAGTCACTGGATTTGAAGTCTGCCCTCCGATCGAACGTCAATCCAGTCTGGCGGAAATCCGACATTCGCCCGACATGAAAGTCGCGAAAATCGCGTTTCTCGTGATCCCACGACACCGCAAACCAGTCTCCGGCGAAGTTATGCAACAAATGAACATCGGCCAATCGCCGTGATCGCAATCCTGAATGTGGAGAAAAGTAATTGAATTCAACGGTTTCCTGCTCGGTCGCCGCGATCGTGAGTCGCTCAAGAAGTGCCGGATCAACCGATACGAACGGAGGATTCTCAAATGAAAGGTTTTCGCTTAATGCCGAAAGGTTTACGGCTATTTCTGCCGGAAGCATTGTCGCGAGCTTTGCGAGAGCGCGTCGCAGACGGACTGCTTCCGGAGTTTGGCCGGTGAATCTGAGACTATTCTCCGCAATGAAGAACGCGAGAAGCTCACCCTCGGTCAGTGTCATTGAGGGCAATCGCCAATTTGCGTCCGTGAAAAAGTAGCCGCCGCGCGCTCGGTCCATTCGAATCGGCGCGCGGTATTCGTCACGGAGAAACGCGATCACGCGTTTGATCGTACGATCAATTACTTCAAGGATTTCCGCCAGCCGTCCGAGACTCGGGAACGTTCCCCGTGCGATTTCGCGACAAACGACATCGAGGCGATGCTTCGCACGCAGGAATACCTTTTCGTTTTGACGATCGTTTGCCATGGGAAAAACTACTTGACAACAATCATACCGGTCGCCAAGGACACCGATTGTCCCCGGCAACATAATTTGAAATTCTTGCCGACAGGCTCGCGTTGAGCGTGCGGTAAAGGTACGGAAGATTTGCATCCGGACTCGTCCGGTCATCCGTTCCGACAATGCTGCGGTGCCGATTCGGCAAAAACGCCGATCGGCAGTCTTTATTTACAGGGATTTATAGCACGACGAAGCAACGGAGGCAAACCGAACGTCATCTGCGATTTGCTCTTTTCACCTGGGATTGCGGGAGCGGGGTTCACCCGTCTAATCAAGTCTTAGGCTTCTTCTATACCGGAATCTACCGAATCCCGTTCAGCGAAGGCTAAAGCTGTGCGGAAAGCTGATCCCATTCCTCATAGAGCGCCTGAATTGCGGTTTCGACGGCTGAGTAGCGGGCGGATACTTCGGCGAGCCGGGCGTGATCCGATGCAACTTCGGGGAGAGCCATTTCTTCAGTTAGCTTTGTCAGTTTGCCTTCGTTTTTCGGAATCTCAGCCTCGATTTCGGCAATCCGGTTCTCGATCCGCTGGAGTTGATTTTTTGAGAGTCCGAGCGGATTCGATGGCTTATCGGCAACGGCAATCTTCTCGATCTCGGAAGTGGCGACGATCGGATTCTCACGACCGATCACTCCTGCTGCCCGCGAAGCGGAGGCTCGTTCGACGTGCCAGTCATGATACTCGCTGTAATCGCCGCTGAAAACCTCTACTGACCCGTCGGATTCGAAGGCGAGGATCTGGGTTGCGATCTTGTCGAGAAAGAACCGGTCGTGGCTGACGGCGATGATCGTGCCTTCGAATGCGTCGAGCGCGTCCTCGAGCGCTTCACGCGACGGGATGTCGAGATGGTTCGTCGGTTCGTCAAGCACCAGCACGTTGAAGTTCGAATAAATCAGTTTCGCGAGCGCAAGTCTTCCCTTTTCGCCGCCCGAAAGATCGCCGACCCGCTTGAATACGTCGTCGCCGGAAAAAAGAAATCGAGCCAGAAATCCACGAAGTTCTCCATTTTCGGCATTCGGCGCGACACGCCTGAGTTCCTGAATGATCTCGTTTCGCGGGTCGAGATCGTCGAGATTCTGCGAGTAATATCCGATGTTGACCTTCACGCCCCAGAGCAACTTGCCCGACAGCTCACGGATGTTGCCGAGGATCGTTTTCAGAAACGTTGTCTTTCCCGTACCGTTTCCGCCAATGATCCCGAGACATTCACCCCGCGTCAGCGTCAGTGTGATGTCTTTGGCGAGGACCTTTTCGCCATATCCGATGATAAGATCTTCAACCGCGAGAACGTTTTGTCCCGTGCGCTCGACCTTTTTCAGATTGAAATTTCCGCTCGGCTTGTCCGAAACGACGGCGTCAACGCGTTCAAGACGCTGCAGCATCGTCCGTCGCGACTTCGCCTGTTTCGTCTTCTGGCCTTCGAGGTTGCGGCGGATGAACTCCTCAGTTTTTGCGATCATCGCCCGCTGATTCTCATACTCACGCCGCTGCTGTTCGCGACGGAGTTCCCGCTCCTCGACAAACGCGGAATAATTGCCCTTGTAACTGAACGCGCGTCCGTTATCGACCTCAACGACGCGGTTGCATGTTCGGTCGAGAAAATACCGATCGTGGCTGATCAGGACGAACGTCCGATCATAGTCTTTCAGAAAATTCTCGAGCCACTCGACGGCTTCGACATCGAGATGGTTCGTTGGTTCGTCGAGGAGAAGAATATCGGCATTGGCGAGGAGAAGTCGGGCGAGCCCAAGCCGGTTTTTCTGTCCGCCGGACAATTTCCGCGTGTCGAGGCCCCAGGTTTCCTTCGGAAAACCAAGACCTTGCAGGATCGCCTCGGCACGTGCGGCATAGGTAAAACCGTCCTCGATCTCGTATTCGTGCTGGAGTTCGGCGTAGCGGTCAAGAACGGATTCGACGGGATTCTCCGCCATTTCGACCTCGAGCCGGCGCATTTCGGCCTCAATATCGTGGATCCGCTTGAATGCCGACAATGCCGAGGTGTGAACCGTATCGACGTCATGAAAATCGACATGCTGCGCGAGCAGCCCGAAAGTCAGATTGTTGATCTTGACGACTTCCCCCGCATCCGGATTCTCGTCCCCGGTGAGGAGTCTGAAAATGGTAGTTTTTCCGGCACCGTTCCGGCCGACAAGTCCGATCTTTTCGCCTTTGTTGACCTGAAAAGAGACTCCGCGCAGGATCTCATGCGCGCTGTAGCCTTTTTGGACGTCGGAGAATCTGAATAACACGTTGATGATGGTGCCGGCCGGGCGCCGCGGTTAAGACTTGAAAGACCCAGAGAAACGGATTGCCGTATCTCTGGGCCGATCGTTCATTTGTCAGCGATTAATCGCCGAACTTACTTCTTCGCGTTCGAATTTGCATTCGACGCCGCATTCGTGTTCGCCGCCGGCTTTGCCACATTCGCGGCGGTATTCGTATTTGACGCCGTATTAGTCGCGGTGTTAGTGTTTGCCGCCGCCGGCGTCTCCGCCGAAGCAGGACGCGCACCGCTCAGATCGTTCGGGTTGGCGACAACCTTCTGCGCCAGATTATTGACGATCTTAGCTTCATTCATCGCGATTGCCTGGTACGAAGCCGCAAGCAACTGTTTGCGTGAATTGATCAGAAAGTTTCCGATCTCGGTCCGGACGTTCGGGCTTTCAAGATTGCGGTCCTCATCCTTCTCCTGTTTGCGCTGGAGCTTGACGATCAGGATCTTGCCTTCGAACGGGATCGCGGTCGGTATCACCTGGCCGTTCTGCATCTTGTTCATGACAAAATCGGCAACGTTGGCTCCGAAAGCCTGTTTCATTTCCTCTTCGGTGAAATAGCGCCAATCGCCGCCGCTCAGGCGTGTGTTCGACTCTTCACTGTTCTCACGCGCGACGGTCGCGAAGTCGGCACCTGAAAGAACGCGCTGACCAACGTCTTTGGCCTTCTGGTTTGCTTCGACTTCATTCTTGGTCGTATCGCCCTCACCCGAGTTTGCCGGGTCAATGACGATCGCCGCAAGCTGCGCACCGCGCTTGTTCTTGAAGCTCTCTTTGTTGCCGTTGAAAAACGCTTCGATTTCACTGTCCTTCGGAGCGTCGATCTTACCGGTAACTTTCTCTACAAGCTTGTCGATCGCAAGCTTCTTCTTGACGGCGTCACGAGCCGACGCTTCGGTCTGCCCGCTGTCTTTGAGGAGTTTCTCCCACTGCTCGGCCGACATTCCGCTCTGCGTTTTCGCCTTGTTGTATTCGGTCGTGATCTCGTCTTCCGACGGTACGGTTCCTTCCTTTTCAGCCTTTTGGAACATCACTTCCTGCTGAATCAGTTCCTGCAGGATCTGAAGGCGGGCGCCAGCCAATTCAAGCGGCGACATCTTCGATTCCTGACCCTGCGCCTGCTGTTTCAGGATCCGTTCGACTTCTTCGAGCTTGATGACCTTTCCGTTGACGGTCGCTGCCGCCTCGTTCGGGTCGATTGATCCGGTCGTACCGTTACTGTTGCCGCCGCCGTTCTGGCAGCCGGTCAACGCGAGAGCCGCCAAAAGAACGGCGCTCATGATGATAAAGTTTGCTTTTCGCACTGTGGCAATTACTCCTTCGAAATTGACTGTTTCAATCATTGCTTGACTAAACGTAAAACGTTTTGTTATAAATCTTGTTTTTGAGTTTTCAATAACTCATTCTTTAATATCACCGGTATAATACTTTTGGAGGCTACAGTTCTTATGGCAAAACGATGCGACGTCTGCGGAAAAGGTCCGCAATTCGGAAACAATGTTTCCCACGCAAACAATAAAACCCGTCGCCGGTTTAATCCGAACCTGCAATCGATTCGTGTTCAACTGCCCACCGGCGGAAACGGACGCAAGAAAGTTTGCACTCGCTGCATTAAGTCCGGCAAAATTGTCAAAGCTGCGTAAATCTTTGAGATTCAAGCTGTTAAATTGGTTGCCAGAGGCTCGAAAGAGTTTCTGGCAATTGTTTTTGTAACCAATCCCATCGATCCGGGATCAGCCTATCCGACAACCGCGACGCACTCGATCTCGACACGTGCATCGCGCGGCAATCGTGCCGCCTGAACCGTCGCCCGCGCCGGTTTGTTATCGCTGAAATACTTCCCGTAAACCTCGTTCATCGCACCGAAATCATTCATATCGGCAAGAAACACGGTTGTTTTGACGACATTTCCGAGTCCCGATCCGGCTGCCTCAAGCACCGCAGAAAGATTCTTCAGCACCTGCTCCGTCTGCGCCGCGACATCGTCTGATACAAAGTCGCCCGTCGCCGGATCGATCGGGATCTGGCCCGAACAAAAAACGAACCCGCCGGTCTTGACAGCCTGTGAATACGGGCCGATCGCACCAGGCGCTTTGTCGGTAGATACTATCTCTTTCTCAATCATTCTGACCTCTGAAACAAAAGGCAAATAATATCAGAAAGAGCCGCAAATGCCAAACAAGTGGACGGGGTTGGCAATCACGAAACCTACTTCAAGATTCAAAATTCAAGACTCAACATTCAAGAATTCCGATCAATCTTGAATGTTGAGTCTTGAATTTTAAGAAAACCATCAGTCTCAGCGGGTCTTTTTCAGTTCCGCTCCTTTCACCTCGTCCAACACGGGGTTTCCGGATACTCCGATGAACAATCGAAAACGTTTAAGACGGCATTGATCTTCAACCTTGAATCTTGAACCTTGAACCTTGAATCTTGAACCCTGAACCTTGAACCTTGAATCTTGAACCTTGAATCTTGAACCTTGAATCTTGAATCTTGAACCTTGAATCTTGAACCTTGAATCTTGAACCTTGAATCTTGAACGTTCAAAAGTTCTGACGTTCAACCTGGAGAACTCCCGGGACGCGTTCGATCGAACTGACGACCTTGTCGAGATGTTTCTTATCAAAAACTTCAACCGTAACCTGTATCTGCCCGATATCGTCTTTCGATACAGCCGCACGGGCATCGCGGATTCCGGTCTTGATCTCGGCGATTGCGTTGGTAATTCCTGCAAGCATGCCGGTCCGGTTCTCGGTCATCACATTGAGCGTTACCGACTGAATCTCTTCCTTCTCGCTTTTTGCCCAATCGACCTCGACAACGCGTTCACGGTTGATCATCAACGAGCCGACGTTCTTGCAATTGCGGTTATGGACGACAATTCCCTTTCCGAGCGAGATATAACCGATGATCGGTTCGCCGCGGAGCGGATTGCAGCATTTCGCGCGGCTCGTCAGCAGGTTGTCGACACCCTTGACGATGATCGCGTCCTCACCGAGACCGATGAATCTTTTGACGGCCTTGAACCCGGTCTGCAACGTTCCGTCTTTCTTCTTCTCCGGGTCCAGCTCAGCGAACTTTTCGGCGCCGAGATGCTTCATCAGTACGTTCCGCGGAAGCGACTTACCATACCCGATCGACGCCAGCAGATCCTCTCCCCTGCTTAACCCGTAGTCGTTCGCGATCCGTCTCAGTTCATCTTCATTGTTCAGCAGCTTTTTCGCCGCGACGCGGAAGCGGTCCGCCTCTTTTTCGAGCAATCTTCGACCTAGTTCGATCGACTCGGCACGCTGTTGTTCCGAGATCCAATGCTTAATTCGGTTTCGGGCCTTCGACGTAACGACGTGATTGAGCCAGTCGCGCGACGGACGCGAGTTGGCAGTGGTCATGATCTCGACAACATCGCCGTTCTGAAGTTCGTAGCGGAGCGGTACGATCCGGCCGTTCGCCTTCGCGCCGGTGCATGCATCGCCGACCTCCGAGTGGATCGCGTAGGCAAAGTCGATCGGTGTCGATCCGCGCGGAAGCTGAATGACCTTGCCCATCGGCGTGAACGCATACACGTCCTTCGGATAAAGATCGAGTTTGAGAGACTCAATGAAGTCCTCCGAATCTTCATTCTGCTCGGTCGTTTCGACCAGCGGCAACAAGAGTTTCTCGACGGTGCGGCGAAGTTCGTCGAGGCTTTGGTCCTCCTCATTTTTTCCGAGCTTGCTTTCCTTGTATTTCCAATGCGCTGCGACGCCTTCTTCGGCGACCTGATGCATCTCCTCGGTCCGAATCTGGACCTCGAACGCCTGCCCGCCGTCTCCGATCACCGACGTATGGAGCGAGCGGTACATATTGTCGCGCGGGATCGCGATCCAGTCCTTAAAACGCTCGGGAACCGGTGTCCAGATATCGTGAATAACGCTCAATGCGAGGTAGCAGTTCTTTTTATCGTTCGGCGTGATGACGCGGACTGCGATCAGGTCATAAACCTGTTCGATCGTCAGTTTGCGGCTGCGCAGTTTTTTCCACAGCGAATAGAGACGTTTTACGCGGCTTTGGATCTCAATGTAAGGGACATCGTTCTCCGCGAGCTTTGTGCGGATCGTCTCCTTTATCCTCAGGAGCACCGACTCAAGTTCCGATCGTCTGGCCTCGACTTCGCGCGCAAGCTTTGTGTACTCCTGCGGATAAAGATTTTGAAACGAAAGGTCTTCGAGTTCGCTCCGAACCTTACCCATGCCAAGCCGATGGGCGATCGGCGCATAAATGTCGAGTGTTTCCTGCGAGATCCGGGCACGTTTCTCGGGCTTGAGAAACTGCATCGTCCGCATGTTGTGGAGTCGGTCGGCGAGTTTGATGAGGACGACGCGGACATCGGTGATCATCGCCAGCACCATTTTTCGCACGTTTTCAGCCTGCTGCCGTTCCTTTGAGAGACTGCTGATGTTGGCGATCTTTGTCAGCCCGTCAACGAGACGCGTAATTTCTTCTCCGAAATACTTGCGGATCGTGTCGAGATCGACGAGCGTATCTTCGACGACGTCATGAAGAAGACCGGTCGACACGCTGACCTCGTCGAGCCGCATGTCGGCAAGAATTTCTGCGACCTCAAGCGGATGAATCAGATAGGGCTCGCCCGATGCCCGTTTCTGACCGCGGTGATGCATCGCGGAGAAAAAGTACGAGCGCCGGATCAGATCGATATCCGCATTCGGCCGATTCGCCTCGACTTTTTCGATGATGTCTTCGATTCGAATCATTGGGTCACCGCGCTGATCCTTCTCGGCGTAGAAAAAGGGCGCACTCAATTAATTCTAATCGAGTAACGCCCCAGGATTAAAGAACAATCGCCCTAACTATTTCTGTTTGTTGGCGGCCTCTTCTTCAGCCTTGCGCTTGGCTTCGGCTTCTTCTTCCTTCTTACGCTTTTCGGCAGCGAGCGTCGTGAACTTCTCCTTCGCCGCATCCGCCTCGACCTTCAGCTTGTCCTTATCGGCCGTGTTTCCGTCCATTTCGGCAACTCTCATCTTTTGGATCAGAAGATTCGCCTTGTACGACCAAACGGAATCGGTCTCGATACCGGCCTGCTTTTCAAGCGCGATCGCCTTGTCGATGTACTCGGTTCCCTTGGTGACACAGCCGACTAGCTTCTCGTAGTCTTCCGGTTTTTCGGGCTTCGTGAACTGGAAAACCTCTTTGCCGTCCTTTTTGACGGTTTTCTTGACCGGTTCGTTATCCGTGATTTCGTTGGCACATGAGTACTGCTTTGCGGCCAACGACGTAAACGCTTCCGCACGATACTCGGGCTTGACGCTCTGATTTTCCGCACGGTCCGCAATCCATTTCAGCGCCTCGTCCTTGCGCTCGAGGATATCGAGCAGATTGGCGACGGCTTTGAACGCCGATTGTTCATTGACATCCGTTTGCAGCGTCTTTTTGTACTGCTCGATCGCCTCTTCGCCCCGCTTGGTGTCTTTGCGGTTTGCGATAAAGATCGAGTGAAGGGTCCGGGCAAGAAATAGCTGCGCGGTACGGCCTTCAAGCGTCTTCCCGTCAGGATCGATCGACACCGCCTTTCGGAAGCGTTCCTCGGCCTGTTCGAACTTGCGCTCTTTGTAAGCGGTCGCGCCATCGACCAGATTCTTACGGGCAACGATCCGGTTGTAATACGAGCAGCTCGAGCCGACAAGAACTG
>JBGASE010000135.1:0-10374 GCA_044229875.1 Pyrinomonadaceae bacterium
ACCTCTAAGCGGTCAATGTGTTCGGCGAACCGCCTGCAAAGGAGCTCCATTTGGAGCAATCGCCTTTCGATCATTGAACATCTTTCGCATTGAATCGAAGGATAGAAGGTTGTAGGATTAGAAGGCGAAGACTCCATTTTTTCACCGCCCGTGAATTTAGTTTTCAGATTGAAGCCGATCCCGCGAAGGTCGGCTTTTCGTTTTGTTTTCATTGCGAAACCTCGTTATTTCGCTGGTTACGCTCGATAAAGGCGAGCAAGTCAGATCGGCGGTAAAGCAATTTTGTCGCAAGCCGGACAAACGGCAATTCGCCGCGTTTTCGCAACCTCCAGAGTGTCAAAGGTGAAAGCCGCAAGAATGATGCAGCCTCTTTGTCGGTCAACAATTCCATCGCTTCAGACTCCGCCGAAGCCTTGAGTTTCATAATTTTGGTCATACCCGTACTGTTCCTTGGTTAATTCGAAAAGGTTAATAAAAAAAGGCTCACTTACGCTCTCGAATTCGTTCGACGTGTCCTTTCGGACATGCGTTACGAATCGAGAAGATAAGTGAGCCTTTCCTTAAAATATTCGACCGACACGGCCCCGCCGCCCCGTTCGCCTTCACCTTATGAAGGCATCGAATGAAAAACTCGTTTGATGTGCCCGAACCATGTTATCGCCGCCCCGCAGCGAAAGCCCTTAGATGCCCTGAGCATATAAGGAGTCGTCACATCGTGTTCAAAAATCTTGGTCGGATCCTTTCCGGCCAGTAAAGACGCTAACACCCGACTTCCGGCGATGTCAAGGTTTTGTTGAAAAAGATACTGCGCCACGCGCGTTTAGTTAACAAACTTGCTTGTCGAGTCCGGCATGGCGTCCGCGTGTTTACGGTTCATCATTTCGGCAAGTGCCTGCACGATTTCAGCGTCGGCAGAAGTGTAGTATTTTGCGGTTGTTTTTGTGTTCGAGTGTCCGGCGATCTTCGAAGCGATCGCAAGCGGAAGGCCGTCTCTCTGCCAGCGCGTTATTGCCGATGCCCTAAGATCGTGAAAGTGAAGATCCTCGATCCCGGCGATACGCTTTGCGGTTGTCCAACTATGCTTAAAATCAACAAATGGAAACGGCCGCGTTTCGCTCGAAGACGTGAATCGCCGGACACGTTCGATTTCGCGTTTTGCCCTGTCGGTCAATGGTACGAGCCGTTCGGTTTCGGTTTTTGTATTGCTCGCCTTCACAGTTACAATCCCAGCTTCAAGATCAATATCTTGCCAAGTGAGCTTCAGGATTTCTCCTCGCCTCATTCCTGCATCAACGGCAAGCAATATGATCGCCTTTAAGTGCGGATTATTGACCGTGAGTTTCGCATTTACCGTACGCTGTTTGCCGTAGTGATTTCTTGAATAGGATACGACCCTTTCGCCTTCGCAAGCCGCTATGAGCCGTTCCTGTTCGACCTCTGTCAAAATGCGAGTCCTTACGCTTTCGGCCGATGTAACGATCGCCCTTGCACCGAAAAAAACGTCTCGAACGATCCAGCCCTTGCCAAGTGCAAACCGCATCATTCGCCGCATTGCTTCAAGTTCGCGGTTAACGGTCGCGATCTTTACGCCTTGCCTCTGTCGCCGTTGCCGATAGTCGTACAGTGATTCAGTTGTGATCTCACCTATCCGGCGTTTGCCGAAATACAGATTGAGATTCTTAAGTGCGCTTCTGATGCTCGCGATAGATCGAATGCCTTCGGTCTTAACTCCGTTTTCAATTGTCGCTGGTTTATAGAACGCCTTGCAGCAAACCTCAGTTAGGCGCTCAAACGTCATTCTTTCACCTTCGCGAATACCGCCGTGAGATTTCCTGAGTTCATTTACCAAACGGTCGCGTTCGTCGATCGCCTCTGAACGTTTGTCCTTTGCTCGCTCGATTGTCCGCGTCGATCCCGTGATCGAATCGAAGTAAGAAATTCGAGCCGTCCACTTGCCCTTTGACTTTCCGCTCTTGCGTTTGAAAACTTTCGCCGTTATTTCCATAATCACCTCGCCCGTTCATCTCACCTGTTTTCTCACCAAAAAGTAGGTGAGATTTAGGTGAGATGAGTAATTATAAGAAATATAGAGAAAGATAGCTAGTCATGAACCTCAATAACGGCTAGCATTTATGAGGCGTCAAGAACATAAGAGAAATAACTCACCGTTTGACTGTTAACCGAAGGGTTGTAGGTTCGAGTCCTACCTGCGGAGCCATAAAATTCAAACAAAAACGGACTAAGCGTCCGTTTTTTTGTTGCCGCTTAGACGAGATTCAAAATAATGGATCTCCGAACGCTCAAGACTGGCCACTTAACAACTCTCATTTACCGGCCCAGCGAGAGGCTGTGTCGAACCCCGCTTATTCCAGATTTTGATTTTTGGGCTCAAGCCCTGTAGGCATTGAGCTTGCTTTTTCCGTCCGCTGGAGCGGACGGCAATTTATCAAATCCAAAACCGAGTCAGTCGACATCTTAGAACTGGATACGATACTTTTGACGAACCCACTCACTGCTTACTACTCGCTCGCCCGCCGGCGGGCGCACCCGCTTACTTCGTGCGCGGTTCTGCACTGCTCACCGCTTACTGCTCACTGCTCACTCCTCGCCCGCCGACGGGCGCACCCGCTTACTTCGTGCGCGTTTCTGCACTGCTCACTGCTTACTGCTCACTGCTTCCTGCTTACTGCTCACTGCTCACTGCTTACCGCTCACTGCTCACTGCTCAGCACACTTTGAAAACCGCTTTCTGATTCAATCCGGATTCGATCTCTTTCGCGGATCTGGTGATCGACAGGCCGCCGAGATTCGTGCAGCGGAGCGTGTGGTGGATGCGGTCGCCGACGGCTTTCATCGTTTCGATCACTTCGTCGAGCGGGATCAGCGACTCAAAATCCGCGAGCGCCATGTTGGCGCATGCGACCGCGTTGTTCGCGGCCATCACGTTCCGGCCAAGGCACGGTGCTTCGACGCGGTTTCCGATCGGATCGCAGATCAGTCCGAGCGAATTTTGAAGCGCGAGCGATGCGGCTCCGAGCGATTGCGTCAGCGACCCTCCGGCGAGCGCGACAAGGCCGGCCGCCGCCATTCCGCCGCCCGAACCTGTTTCGGCCATACAACCGCCGACTTCCGCCGCGAATGTTGCGTGCGCCGCGATGAATACTCCGATAAGTCCGGCGCCGAGCATCGCTTTGACGGTTTCGTCCTCTAGTACACCGAGGCAGTCCGCCGTTCCGAGGATCGCGCCCGGCAGCGCCCCGCATGATCCGGCGGTCGGCGCCGCGACGATCACGCCCATCGAGCTCTTGACTTCCATCGTCGCCGAAACATACATCACGACCGTGTTGTTGACATCGCCGCCGATGAGCGCACCGCTCTCGAATTTCCGTCGATACTGCGGCGACTGGCTCGGCAGGATCCGATCCGCGTATTTTGTGCCCGCAAGCCCGATCTCGACCGCGTTCTTCATGATCCGCACGATCGAGCGCATCTTCTCAAACACCTCTGCGGCGGGGATTCCGGCCCGCGCTGATTCATATTCGCAGGCGAGTTCCCATAACTCCAGATCGCGCCCGGCGTTGAATGCGAGCATCTCTGCACAGGTTGTGAACGGAACGGTTACGTCGCGGCGCGTCAGGACCGGAAGCACCGGACGCAGTTCGCGAACATTCCGGACACCGGAGAAGGCGGCGATCTCAGGCAACAAACTCTCTAGCGATCTGACATCAACGAAAACCGTATTGCCACGGCAAACGGCAACATCGTCCGCGACTTCCGATGCGGACGCGACGATCGATCCGGTATCTTCGCATTCGATGATCGTCAAATACTGGTCGCCCGCAAAGCTGACGTCGGCGCCATCGATCTCGATCACCTCGATCATCCCGCCGCCGGTCGAGATCGCGGTCAGCGTTCGGACTTCGGAATCGTTCTTGAGCGTGAATTTGTAGGTGTTCGGATGATCGGCGCCGATGTCGACGATGCGGATCTCAGCCGTGATGCCGGCGGCGGCAAGTTGCGCTTCAGAGTCGGGTAACCGCTCATCGTCGGCTTCCCAACCGAGAAAACCGCCGAACAGTCCCATGTCCGAACCCTGATCCCGATGCGTCGTCGCGAGCGAGCCGTTCGGGTCGAACTCAATCAGAACCTCGGAGATCTTTCCGTCCATCAGATCGCGGCAGAGCCGGCCGATCCGCAGCGATGCCGCGCAGTGGGAGCTTGACGGCCCGCGCATCACCGGGCCGATGACGTCGTTGAAAATGCTCGGGTAAGTGCTCATAAGTTGTTCAGCCAATATTTCTCCATCGTCCGCCGCAGATGGAGGGTTGTGTTTTCGCCCTCATTGATGCCGTGGGCGCGCATCGGATAGGACATCATCGTGAACAATTTGTTGTGCTTGATCAGTTCGTTGACAAGCATCTCAAAGCTCTGATAATGAACGTTGTCGTCTGCGGTTCCGTGAATGATCATCAGGTTACCCTGCAGGTTTTTGGCAAAGTTCAGCGGCGAACCGTCACGATAGCCGCGGACATTCGTTTCGGGCAAACCCATGTAACGTTCCTGATACGTTGCGTCGTAAAGCTTTTGGTCGGAAACGAAAGAAATCGCGATTCCGGTTTTGTAAATTTCCGGATGATGGAACATGCAATTCAGCGTCATTTGCCCGCCGCCGCTCCAGCCCCAGATCCCAACGCGCGATGCGTCGATAAAGTTGAACGTCGAAAGGATCTTTTTCGCCGCCTTGCTTTGGTCTTCCGTCGCGAGAATGCCGATCTGACCATAGATCGACTGACGCCATTTTCGGCCGCGCGGCGTCCGTGTCCCGCGATTGTCGACGCTCACCACGATATAGCCCTTGTTCGCCATGTATTGGTGCCAAAAACCCTCGCCGCCGTCCCAGTTGTTTTGCACGGTCGTCCCGGCCGGTTCACCGTAAACATAAAAGATCAGCGGATATTTTTTGGAAGGATCAAAGTTCGAAGGCTTGATCATGTAAGCATCGAGCACCTCGTCGCCGATGTCGATCCGGAAAAACTCCTTCGGCCGCAGTCCGAGTTTGTCGTAACGTGCCTTCAGCTCGCGGTTGTCTTCGAGCAGTTTCGTTTCGCGATTTTCGGCGAGATTGAGAAGCGCGATCCGGTTGGGCGTCGTCGAATTGTTGTAACTGTGGATCGCCCAACGCGCATCGGCCGACATTTGATATGAGTGATGCCCCGGCATACCGTCGGGCGTCACGCGTTCGGCGATTCCGGTTCCGTCGAGCCGGCTGCGGTAAAGATATCGCTCAGTAAAATTGTCGGGCGACGCAATGTAGTAAACGTAGCCGCCGGCGTCATCGATGCAGCTGATATTGACGACGTCGAAGTCACCCTTGGTGATCGTCTTCACTTCTCGGCCGTCCCGCGAAACGCGGTAAAGGTGCATCCAGCCGTCGCGCTCGCTGGTCCAGGT
Source organism: Pyrinomonadaceae bacterium (assembly GCA_044229875.1). GTDB lineage: Bacteria > Acidobacteriota > Blastocatellia > Pyrinomonadales > Pyrinomonadaceae > JAFDVJ01. Next base: position 5,452 of record JBGASE010000135.1, read on the forward strand.
GAAGTATTTTTCGCCGTCGAGCCAGCGGATGTTGTCGTGAACATCGAGAAAGCCCTCGACCGACTCCGTCAGGATGTTGTTCAATTTCAGCGTTCCGGCATTCCCGATCCAGACCTTGTTCGTATTCTGAAGCCTGTTCAGTTGCTGGATCATCAACTCATTCGAGTTTGGGATAAAGTCCATCCGCGCCAGATAATTATTGGTCGCATCGCCCGGAACGTCGAACCATTTCGTGGTTCCGCCGGCTGCCGGAATGACGCCGACTTTCACCGCCGAAAGCTTGGTTCCGACCTTTGGATACGGCAGCGGGATAGGTTTCGAATAGATGTCGGAGACATTGTCGATCAGATAAAACGTGCCGATGTTCTTTGAATCGGTCTGCCAATACGCGATTGTCTTTCCGTCCGGGCTCCACCGAAATCCGTCGCGGCAATCGAGTTCCTCTTCGTAAACCCAGTCGAACGTTCCGTTGATGATGTTGCCGCCGCCGTCTGTCGTCAGTTGCCTGATCTTCTGTGAAGCGATGTCTTCGATAAAAATGTTCTGCTTCGAAACGTAGCCGACGCGCGTTCCGTCAGGCGAAAACTTGGCGAACATAAGCGTGCTTTCCTCAAGCCCCTTGCCGAGTTGCTGCAGTTTTCCCGATTTGAGATTGAGCACCCAATAATCGCCGCGGGTGTGATATCGCCAGACCTTGCGCGTGTTGGTGAAGATCAGCAACTGCGTGTTGTCGTCCGACCAGATGTAATCGGCGATATCAAGCGGCGCCTTCGCACCGGCAGGAATCAATTGCTTCGCTGAAACCATCACGGTTCGTTCGCCGGATGCCGCATCATAGCGAATGATCTCCCGACCGCCCAGTTCACGGTTGCTCTCAACCGTCGAATAGCCCTTGCTGTCTTTGAGCCAGCGAACCGGTCCGAACCCGCGTTGACTGAACGCACGCTTGGCATAAATGTTCTCGAGCGTCAGATCCTGACCGACCGCCGCCGAAACGGCGATCACGACACATATTGCGATTTGAAGAAATTTGTATATTTTCATGTTCATCAACCAACGCTGTCCCCACCGATTTGCCTTTTTACTTTTGCCTTTTGCCTTTTTACTTTCTCTCGTCGCTACCGCTCCCGGTTCTGGCCCGGCACTTTCACTTTTTTACTCTTTCCCTTTTGCCTTTTCCCTTTTCCCTTTTTTGCCTTTTGCCTTTCCACTTTTTCCCTTTTTACTTCCCCGTTTTCAGCCAATTATCATCCGGATAATGCGCGGTCGGATCGATCGTGTGGATGGTGTAGGCGTGTCGGGAGCGGCCGCTTGTATTCGGCAGACTGTAATGCGGGAGCAATCCGTCGAGAACGACACATGTTCCTTTCGAAACTTCGATCGGGATCGCACCGTCAAGATCATACGGCGAAGCGTCGAAAATCTCGAACTCGGTTCCGCCCAGCGCCGATCGTTTGAAGCGCGATCGAAGCGGCGTTCGATGCCCGCCCGGCTTCGCCCACAGACAACCGTTTTCGCGCGTCGCATCTTCAAGCGCGAACCAGAATCCGACGCACGATCCCGGATCGGTAAAGAGAAACGTCGAGTCCTGATGCAAGTCTACGACGCCGCCGATCCGCGCGTGTTTGAAGATGTACATGCTCTGGATGATAACCGATCGCGCCAAACCAAGTTCATCCGCCAGCCGTTTCAACTGCGGCGATCGGGAAAAGCGATCGAAAACCGGATCAAGATCGTGCATCGCGTGACCGATTTTGTTTAGCGACTCAGACACCGGAACGGTCAGATTTCCAAGGTCGTCAAACGCGTCTTTTTCAAAAAAGAACGAGATCCGGTTTCCCGATTCGAGAAAGTAATCGTCGCTGGTCCGCGTCTGTTCGCTGGTTTGAAAAACGGACGGATGCCCGTCGTAATCGAAGGCGCCGACAAGTTCCGCCGCGCGTTTCATCAGCGCATCGCACTCGTCGGCCGAATTGAATCCTTCGATCACGACAAACCCGTTCTCCCTGAATTGTTCCAGCCGTTCAGATTTCATCGTCAGTGCGGCCGTCATTTCTTCGGCGCGATCCGCAGAAGTTCACCGTCCGCGTGATCGGTGACAAGATAAAGAAAGCCGTCGGGTCCCTGGCGGACATCGCGGATCCGGCGATCACGATCTGTCAGCAAATGTTCTTCGCCAACGACGCGATTGTCTTTGAGTACCAATCGGACAAGCCGTTCCGACGCAAGCCCGCCGATAAAAATGCTGCCGCGCCACGCGCCGAACGTTTTGCCGGTGTAGAACTCCATCCCGGACGGAGCGATCACCGGATCCCAATAATAAACGGGCGGCTCGAAACCTTCGCGGTTCGTTTCGGAACCGCGGATCGGCTGACCTGAATATTCTTCGCCGAACGTGACGATCGGCCAGCCATAATTCTTTCCCTTGACGATCAGATTCAGTTCGTCGCCGCCCTGCGCCCCGTGTTCGACCGTCCACAGCCGGCCGCTTGTGTCGAGCGTCGCCGACTGCAGATTTCGATGTCCGAGCGACCAGATCTCGGGCAGCGCTCCCTCGGTTCCGACAAACGGATTGTCTTTCGGTGCTGATCCGTCCGGGTTGATACGAATGATCTTGCCGAGGTGATTGTCCAATTTCTGAACGCGCGGACGGTTGACGGCAAGGTCAAACCGATCGCCAAAGGTGACGAACAATTTGCCGTCGGTCGAAAAGACGATTCGTGATCCGAAATGGAGTCCATTGTTGTATGTCGGGACCGATCGGAAGATGACGCGGACGTCTTCAAGCCGCTTCTGGTCTTTTGACAAAACTCCGCGGGCGACGCTCGTCCCGCTTCCGCCTTCGCGCGTCTCGGTAAAAGTCCAAAAGACCGTGCGGTCCTTTTTGAAGTTCGGACTGAGCGCGACGTCGAGCAGTCCGCCCTGACCGCGCGCCGTGATCGGCGGCAAACCTCCGACCGCGCTTGCTTGGGTGACGCCGCCCTGACCGACGGCGAGTACTCCGGTGAGCGGTTCGCCGAGCTCGCCCCTGGCCGAGACAATCCGCATCCGCCCCGGTCTTTCGGTTACCAAGAAGCCACCGTCCGGCAGCGGTTCAACCGCCCACGGATTGACCAATCCTTTGGCGATGACTGAAACCTCGTGGGCGATATTCGACTTCGATTCACAAACCCGAGTTTGCCCCGCGAATGCCGGCTTCTGATCCGGCGCGTTCGGCGCCCGCGTCTCGATCGGCCGGCAATCGGTCTGCGCCGCCGCATCCGAGAAAATCAACCCGACAAAGACGAGCGAAAGCAACAATACAGACTGTTTCATAGCTATCTCCGCGTCCTGCAATTATGCCCAATCCTGGTCTGAATCGAAAGCCTTCGATTGAATCTCCGCGAGATTTGAAGATTGCTATCGAACCAGCCCAAAAAAAGATGTTATTCGGTAGGTTTCGGTGCTAAATTGAAGCTGTGCCGATCCTGATTGCAGAATACAACGATGCCCAGCGCGGCAACGCGTTTGAGGACTCCCCGTCCCGTCCTTTACGGTTCGAGATTTTCGAATTTGAGGCGTTTTCCGAGACGCTTCAAAACGGAAGCGTCAATTTCGCGGATTGCGCAAGAAGTCGTTCGAACATCGTTCAACCTGCAACGGCGATTGCGATCGGAGTGTCGAGTCAGATCGTGGACAGACAACCGCTGACTGTGGATATCCACGGAGCGGGGCCGTAGATTTGCCCGTTCAAAACCGGAACAGGCCGGATGATAATTCAAGAAGATGTCCTTATCGATCCGAAAATCCGCCGTTCTAATCGCCGTCGCAGCCGTTATTGGCCTCGGCACTTACGAGGTTCTGCGCACCTGGAAGCTGGTCGGCGAATCACTCAATGAAGAATCCGCGCGGATGAAGTACAAGAACGAGGTCGCGTTCGAGATGACCGGCCTCGCGCCTCGCCACAATGAAAACGTTTCAATTCTTCAAACCGTCAGCGAAACGCGCGCAGTGACAGCGTTTCGGGGATCGCTTTATGCCGCGACCGGCGGAGGTCTCGCCGTTTTCTCGGGCGACGGCGTTTGCGTGTTCCGCGACATACTCTTCATCGGAACCCGCTCAAAAGGACTTGTCGCATTCGACGGCGAGAATTTCAATCTTTATCGATTTACCGACCGCAAGTCGCAATCGATCGATGCCATTGCCGCGACCGCCGGCGAACTCATGATCGGAACGTTTGACGGCGGACTGATCTCGTTCGATGGCGCGCGGTTCGTCGAGATCATGCCGGAAGAAACACGGATCAAAGGCGTGACGTCGATTCTCGCCGGCGATTCCGAAACGATGGTCGGCACATACGCATCCGGAATCTGGATCCGCGACGGGTCCGCGTGGAAGCATTTCACGAATTCCGACGGTTTGCCGTCGAATCGTGTTGTCAGCGTTTTCAGGAAAGACGCGAAGACTTACGCCGCGACCGATCTCGGCCTCGCAATGCTCGACGGTGACCGGTTCGTGACGGTTGCGCGGCAGGCAAACGTGACATCGGCCGCCGTCATCGGCGATTCGATCATGCTGACGACCGAAAGCGGTGCAGTTCTTTCGGCCGGGCGCCGCGTCGAGCCGGTCAGGACGGCTTCCGCTTCGACACGCAACGCACGCTTTGCATCGGTCGGCGACGCGCTTTTCCTGATCTCGGATGACGGAATCGCAGGTTTCGACGGCGCTCTTCTCAAGTCTTTCGCCGCCGAGGAAAAGGACTCATTATCAAACAATTTTGTTTCCGCCGTTGCCGTCGATGAAAACGGCGCGCTTTGGGTCGGAACGTTTCGCGGCGGGATCGACGTTTTCGGTTCAGACGGCCGTAAACTCGCCCACATTGAATCGCCCGACGTCCGCGAGGTCAACTTCATCCGCGGCGGCCCGTCGCCGCTTGCCGCGACA
>JBGASE010000136.1:0-9482 GCA_044229875.1 Pyrinomonadaceae bacterium
GGAGTCGGCGTCGGCGTCGGATTCGTCGTGTTGTCGGTGACGATCACCTGCCGGTTGGGTGTCGGCGACGGTCTCGGCGTCGGATCCGCCGTTGGGTTCGAGCGTGTCGGAAGCTGCGTTTTGATCGTCGAAATACCGCTTGTGCCGTCAAATTCGATCGATTCGACCTCATCGGCGAAAAACACCATTTGTCGTTGACGCGACCCCTCGCCGATCTGAACCGTGAACTTGCCCTCGCCAAAGCTCACGATGCGGCCTTTGATGACGCTGCCGTCCTTGAGCCGGATCGTATCGCCGAATCCAATCAGGGCGATCGACAATATCAGGCAGATAATGACCGAAATTCTAATAGTGCGGGATCGAAGAAACATGAATCCTCCAACGGTTCACAGGGCCCAGTGATTATCGCGGCGTTTCCGGAGTTCAACTGCGGGGATCGCCGGCAAAACGAATCAAATGATGAAATTGGGCCGGAACGGGTTGCAACAAAAACGTGGCGCGAAAACTGACGAAATTATACACAATTCGACGAACGATGTGAATCGGGTCCGAATTCGTCACGTCGCGGGCTTTGTTTTTCAGATTCTTTTCAAATCGAAAGGAAAACACGCTTTCGGAGTCTCCGTTTGTGAGTTAGAATGAACTTAACCTTAGTTGTTTCAAAATCTTAATCACATCGAGGAAATATTATGAGTGCAATGGGAGACGGCCACAGTTTCTTGGCCAGCGTTGACCGATATTTCGACAAGGCCGCCGCGCTGACGGGGCATGCCGAAGGATTGCTGAAGCAGATCAAGACCTGCAACAGCGTTTACTCTTTTCAGTTTCCGGTCCGCCGCGGCGACAAATACGAAGTCATCACCGCCTGGCGCGCCGAACACAGCCATCATAAATTGCCCGTCAAAGGCGGGATCCGTTATTCGGAAGAAGCAAATCAGGACGAAGTCATCGCGCTTGCGACGCTGATGACCTACAAATGCGCGATCGTCGACGTGCCATTCGGCGGCGCGAAGGGCGCAGTCAAGATCAACCCCAAGAACTACACGGTCGATGAACTTCAGAGCATCACGCGTCGGTACACGGCCGAGTTGATCCGCAAGAATTTCATCGGTCCGGCGGTAGACGTTCCGGCTCCCGACTACGGAACCGGCGCCCGTGAAATGGCGTGGATCGCCGACACGTATCTTGCGTTTCACGGCGACCAGATCGACGCACTCGGCTGCGTTACCGGGAAATCGGTGTCGCAGGGCGGCATCCGCGGTCGAACGGAAGCCACGGGTCTTGGCGTCTTTTACGGTCTGCGCGAAGCGTGCGATCAGGAAGAGGACATGAAGGCGCTCGGTCTGACGCGGGGAATCGCGGGCAAAACCGTTGTCGTTCAGGGACTTGGAAACGTCGGTTATCACGCTGCCAAGTTTTTCGGTGAAGCCGACGCAAAGATCATAGCACTTGCCGAATATGAAGGCGCGATCTACAACCCGAACGGGATCGATCTTGAAGCGGTCGTCAAATTCCGCAAAGAGAACGGCTCGATGATGAATTTTCCGGGTGCGACCAATATGGCGTCGCGCGAAGAAGCGCTTGAACTTGAATGCGACATCCTGATCCCGGCGGCGCTTGAAAATCAGATCACGGCAGAAAATGCGCCGCGGATCAAGGCGAAGATCATCGGTGAAGCGGCCAACGGACCGATCACGGCCGACGCCGAGGTGATTCTTGATGCGAAAGGGATCATGGTTGTGCCGGATGTGTACATCAACGCCGGCGGCGTTACCGTGTCATATTTCGAATGGCTTAAGAATCTTTCGCACGTTCGCTTCGGGCGGATGGAAAAACGGTTCGAACAGGGCGCATATGAAAAGATCCTGAGCATCGTCGAACGCGAAACCGGCCGCCCGCTGACGTCAGAGGAGCGCAAGGTCGTCGCACGCGGCGCCGATGAGCAGGATCTCGTTTATTCGGGGCTCGAAGAAACGATGATCACCTCGTATCATCAGATCCGCGAGATCCAGAAACGGATTCAGGGCGTTGAAAACCTTCGGACCGCCGCCTTTATCAATGCGATCGACAAGGTTGCGGCATGCTACACCGAACTCGGAATCTTCCCGTAAACCGGGTCGCTGATATTGCGGGAAAAGTGGAAAGGTGCCGATCGATCAAACGTCGATCGGCACTTTTTTGCTTGCGCTTTGCGGTTCGTCACGCGGACTTTCGTCTCGTCACATAATTGAATCTTCTGCGAAACGATGCGCGTTAAAGTTAGCGTCGGAAATTCAACTTCTAGAAAGGACATCGCTGCAAATGGGTCGACTATTTCGGAAACTCGGTATCGTGCTGGTGCTCGCGGTCTCGGTCATCATCTACTGGCGGAGTTATGTTGTCGTCATCGGGCAGAACCCGAAGCCGGTTCTTGCGGTCTTGAACAAGCAGGACGCGACGCTTGCGATCCTTGATCCGGCCGACATGAAGATCCTTGGAAAGGTCGCGACCGGCGATTCGCCGCATGAGGTCGTGATCATGCCGGACGGCAAAACGGCGGTCGTTGCGAACTACGGAGCACAGACGCCGGGAAGTTCGTTCTCGATCATAGATCTCGAATCGAAGAAGGAGATCAAACGGGTCGATCTTTCGCCGCTGATGCGTCCGCATGGACTGATCGAACTTGGCGGCAAGATCTATTTCACGGCGGAAACGAACAGGCTTATCGGGCGTTTCGACTTGGCAACAAATCGTGTGGATTGGCTGATGGGAACAGGACAAAATGCTACCCATATGATCGTCGGAACGCCCGACCAAAAGAAATTCTATACGGCGAACATCGGATCGGACACGGTCACGGCGTTTGAATTCCAGAACGTGCCGCCGGCCGGGTCCAAAGTGACGCATATCGCGGTCGGCAAACAGCCTGAAGCGATCGACGTCTCTCCGGACGGCAAACAGGTTTGGGCGGGACTCAATTCCGAAGGCGCGATCGACGTCATCGATACAGCCGTCAACAAGGTCGTCGATAAGATAAAGCTTGGTGAGCGGCCGTATCGCGTAAAGTTCACCCCGGACGGCAAGACGGTCGTCGCAACGATCCCGACAACCAAGGAACTCATCATCATCGATGCTGAGACACGTAAGGAGATCAAGCGGATGAAGCTCGAAAGCGTTCCGCTCGGGATTGTGTTTACCAAAGACGGTGCGACGGCATTCGTGACGGCTGCCCAGACCGATGCCGTTTTCAAGATCGACATCAAAACCGGTGAAGTCAAGGCTTCGATCGTTCCGGGCGGCGTGCCCGACGGGATTGCCATTGCCGGAATTTGATGTCAGCGGTCTTTGGGCCGCGGATTCGACCGTTTTGCCGGACGCAAATTGTTACTTTCAGTGTTTTTCATGCTAATCCTTCATTGATTGTAGTTTGTCCAAGGCAGGATCAGTCGGGTGCGCGGCTCAAAGGTCAGAAAAGTAGCCACATCGTAATTACAATATGAAACTAAAGAACTTGATTTTGGTCGCGGCGATGATCGTTGCGGCTTCGGCGTCGGTGTTTGGTCAAAAAACCGAGGAATCCAAGAAGGTCTTCGGCGTCATCGAGACGATGTTCGCTGAAATGGCGAACCACAATCCGACCGGGATCGCCGCGCTTTGGACGAAGGACTCGAATCTAGCTGCGCTCGTGACTCGCCGGGACGGGAAAAAGCAGAACGTCGCCTTCACAGGTGAAGCGTTCTCGAAAAACTTCGCCGAAAAAAGGAACGAGATCAAAGAAGTGATGTACAAGCCGACGGTCGAGATCGACGGCGATCTGGCAATGGTTTACGGCCGCTACGTCTTCTTCTCCGACGGAAAACTCTCGCATTGCGGACTGAACGCGTTCCATCTGATCCGCATCGACGGCACATGGAAGATCGCCAACGCGATCTCATCCATGGAACCGACCGGCTGTACGAAGAAGGAAAAATCGATCAAACCGCCGGCAATGCCGGAGAAAAAATGAAACGGATCTGTTCGGCGGCGGTGATTCTCATCTTTTTCGCGCTTTCGGTTTCCGGCGCGGGATTCACGATCGAGAAACTGGCCGACGGCGTGTTTGCGGCAATCCGGACGGAGCCAGCGTCACTTTGGTTCAATCCGAACACGTTGATAATTGTCGGCCGGCGATTCGTGACCGTTGTCGATACGAACATCAGCGCGGCCGATACGCGTGAGGTCCTCGGCGCAATCAGAAAGATTACCAAAAAGCCGGTTCGATATGTTGTTAACACGCACTGGCACGAGGATCATATCGTCGGAAACCGGGTTTACCGCGATGCATTCCCGGACGCCGAGTTCATTGCGCACGAATCGACAATGCGCGATCTTCCGACGATCGGGGCCGCAAACCGCAAGGATTCGATCGCAAACGGGCCGGGATTTGCCGCATTTCTCAAAAAAACGATCGAAGCCGGCAAGAATCTTGACGGAAAACCGATTACTCCCGAAGAGCGTGCCGGCTACGCGTCAGACGCAAGCCTTGTCGAACGGTATCTATCGGAGCCGATCGAGATCGTCATGCCGACCCGGACCTTCGGAGATCTGCTGGTTCTCGACGACGGACGCCGAAAGATCGAACTCCGCTTTTTAGGCCGCGCGCATACCGCCGCCGACATCATCGTCCGCTTGCCGAATGAAAAGATCGTCGCCTGCGGTGACCTGATCGTCGATCCGATCCCGCTCGTCGGTTCGACCTCATATCCGCTTGAATATGCGGCCGCGCTCAGCCAATTGATGAAGCTTGAACCAGCACTCATTGTTCCTGGACACGGACCGGTTCAGCGCGACACTGTTTATTTGCGGCGGATGACGTCGATGCTCGAATCGTTCAAGAAGCAGGCCGAATCGGCGTATCGGCCGGGGATAACGCTCGAAGCGTTCCGAAAAGCGATCGATCTTTCAGCGTTCGCCGGCGAATTTGCAGGCGACTCGCAACACAAGAGATTCGTTTTCGAGAACTACGTCACGCTGCCGGCGACGGCGGCCGCGCACCGCCAGCTTTCGGCGACGAAGTAAACGAATAAGAGGAAATTATGAAAAAGGCATGGATATCGATCACGCTGGTTTTGATCTCTGCCGTTTCGGGCCTTTCCGCGACGGTCGCGTTCAGAAACGTAAACGTCATCCCGATGGACACCGAACGCGTTCTCGAGCGCCAGACGGTTATTGTTCGTGACGGCATCATCGTCGCGATCGGCCCGAAAACCAAGATTCCAAAGGGCGCGACGATAATCGATGGAACCGGGAAATTCCTGATCCCGGGACTTGTCGACATGCACACGCACCTTCTGTCGGACGGCGAGGATTATCCGAAATCGATCGCCGAGGATGAACTTAAGGTGATGATCGCGAATGGCGTGACGACCATCCGGTTGATGATCGGAACGCCGGAACAACTGATTCTCAAAGCGAGATCTGCGAAAGGCGAGATCATCGCGCCGACGATCTATTCGGCCAGCCCGCACCTGACCGGACGCAAACAGGGAAACGACTTCGTTGTCAACACGCCCGATGAAGCGCGCGACGCGGTCCGGAAATCAAAGGCCGCCGGATACGACTTCATCAAGATCACGACGTTCATCAAGGCTGAGGTCTTCGAGGCCGCGGTCGATGAAGCTGCCAAACTCGGAATCAAGGTCGTCGGCCATGCCGACAGCCGGTTCGTCGGGCTTGACCGCGCGCTCAAGGCCCGGATGCAGATCGAGCATCTTGATGGTTATCTTGAAGCGCTGCTTGCCGACGACGCGCCGATGAAGGGATCGGTCTCGGATCTCTATATCTACAATCCCAAGAACTGGGAAAGTCTTGATTACGTCGACGAGTCGAAGATTGCGAAAATTGCGAGGAAGACGGTCGAAGCTAATCCGTTTGTCGATCCGACGCAGCATTTCATGAAAAACACGTTCGGCCTGCCGCGATCGGAAGAATCGATCCGGTCACAGCCCGATTTCAGGTTTTATCCGAAAAAAACGCAGGACTTCTTCATCGGATACATGAAACGGACGCCGCTTAATCAGGTTCCGCTAGAAAAAAGGGCCAAATGGGTTGCGATCAAAGACAAGCTGATCAAAGCCATTTACGATGCGGGCGGAAAGATTCTTGCCGGGTCCGATACGCCCGAGTTTCTGTGGCTTTACGGGTTTTCGATGCATCGCGAACTCAAAGCGCTCAATGAGGCGGGGCTTTCGAATTTTGCCGCGCTCGAATCGGCAACGAAGAATCCGGCGATGTTTTTTGGGACGTTTCCAACGACCGGAACTATTGAAAAAGGAAAGATCGCTGATATGATCCTACTCGACGCAAATCCGCTTGAGAAGATCACGAATACCGAGAAACGCTCGGGCGTGATGATTCGCGGAAAATATTACACACAATCGGAAATGAACCGATGGCTCGACGAAATCGCGCCGAAGATTGCCGCGTCACTGGAGGGAAAATGACAACGTTGAGATTGATTGGTTTGGTTATGTTACTGGCGGCAGCGGTTTCGGCGCAAACACCGGATGAGACTTCAGCGGCGGCCGTCGCGGACGGATTGTTCGCGGCGATGCGCGCGAAAAATGCCGACGCGATAAAGGCGCAATTCTTGCCCGAAGGACAGTTGATCGCGATCGACAAGCCACGCGACGGCAAAGGGCCCTCAAAAACCCGGGTCTTTTCGGCTGAAAGTTTTGCGAAGACGATCTCGGAATCGAAATCGGCGGAGTTCATCGAACGGATGCCAACGAAAGATGTGCGAATCAGCGGTGACATGGCGATCGTTTCCGGCCGCTACACGTTTTTCGTCGGCGAGAAATTCTCGCACTGCGGAACGAACACGTTCAATCTGGTGCGAACCGACGCCGGCTGGAAGATCGGAAACGCCGCTTCGACGCTCGAATTCCAATGTGACCGCGATCTCAAAGCCGTCGAGGTTCCCGTGATCGAAGCCGATCCGGCAGACGTATCGACGATTGACGGAATGATCAAGGCGTTCTACGCGACGATCACGGGCGGCAAAGGCGTGCCGCGCCAATGGTCGCGCGATCGGACGCTTTACATGAAGGACGTAAGGTTCGTGATCCTCGACCAGCCCGAAGGAAAGGTCCGGGCGTCGATCTTGAATCACATGCAGTTCGTCAACGGCTCCAACGAGATTTTCGTGACCGAAGGGTTTACGGAGCGTGAAATAGGCCGCGTCGAACGGCGCTTCGGCAATATCGCACATGTCTTTTCGGCGTACGAGTTCACGACCGACGACGGCAAACTAAAAGGCCGCGGCGTCAACAGCATCGAACTTTTCTGGGATGGAACGCGTTGGTGGATCTCGGCCGCGAGCTGGGACGAGGAGCGGCCCGGAAATCCGATTCCGAAAGAGATGATTAAGAAGAAGAAATAGAACGGCCCGACTTCACGATCTGAGGGTGCTTCGCCCGCCGAGATATGCGGCTAAAAATTTCGTCATGAACGAAATGGCGAAAATCGGCGCAATCGATAGGAATTGTCCCGAAAGTATGATGACCAGCAGGTCGGCGCCGAAATAGATGGCCCACATCGCGAGTGCCGCTTTGATCGCGATCGGTTCACCCGCCCATTTCCCAAGAAGCCGGGCAACCAGAAATGTGAGCGGGAATCCGGCGATGATCGACGAATACGGCGCCGACAATTGGGCGTGCTGTTCATAGAATGCCGGCTCATGCCCCGGATTCAGCAAGAAACCGTAAACAACCATGTACGCGACGTGAACGGCGACATTCGCGATCATCAGCAGGATCGCCGCAAGCAATGATTTCCACAACCAAACCGTTGATCTTGCAGCCATATGGCGACGATTCTATCACGGTTTCCTTTTTTGATTCGACGCGAATTAGGCTAGAATCGGTTGATTTCAAATTTACGGAGAAACAACTTGAACATGAAAAAGATCCTGTCCGCAATTTTGCTGACCGTGATCGGCGCCGGCGTTGTGCCGGCCGTCGATATGAGTCCCGAAATCAACGCCGCCGCCACAAAACTTATGCCGAAGGTCGTTGAATGGCGCCGGCATCTGCATGCGAACCCGGAATTGTCGAACAGGGAATTCAAAACCGCGAAGTTCGTTGAAGAACATCTTCGGAGACTCGGTCTCGAAGTCCGTACGGGCATTGCGAAAACGGGCGTCGTCGGAATTCTGAAAGGCGGACTGCCGGGGCCGACGCTGGCGCTTCGCGCGGACATGGACGGTCTGCCGGTCACGGAGCGTGTGGCGATCCCGTTTGCGTCAAAGGAAAAATCCGAGTACAACGGACAGCAAGTCGGCGTGATGCATGCCTGCGGTCACGACACGCACGTTGCGATGCTGATGGGCGCCGCCGAGGTGCTCGCCGGAATGAAAAGCAAAATCAAGGGGACCGTTGTTTTCATCTTTCAACCGGCCGAAGAAGGCCCGCCCGCCGGTGAGGAAGGCGGCGCCGACCTGATGGTCCGCGAGGGCGTCATGGACAATCCGAAGGTTGATGCGATCTTCGGCATCCACATCAACGCGCAGACCGAGGTCGGACAGATAAAGTACAAGCCCGGATCGATCATGGCTTCGAGCGACTGGTTTTCGATCAAGGTCCGCGGGAAACAATCGCACGGTGCGTATCCATGGCTTGGAATCGATCCGATCGTCATTTCTTCGCAAATCATCCAGGGGCTTCAAACGATCGTCTCGCGCCAATCCGAACTGACGAAATCGCCGGTGATCATCACCGTCGGCAAGATCAACGCCGGCGTTCGCGAGAACATCATCCCCGAGGAACTGACAATGGCCGGAACGATCCGTGCGCTGGATTCGAATATTCAAATGGACGTCCATCGCCGGATCAGGCAAACGGCGGAAAAGATCGCCGAAAGCATGGGCGCGACGGCGGAAGTGACGATCGATATCAAGACTCCGGTGACGTACAACACACCAGAGTTGGTCAAACGCATGCTGCCGTCGCTCGAGAAATCTGCCGGCAAGGCCAACGTCCTTGAAAATGAATGGGTTACCGGAGCAGAAGACTTTGCGTACTACCGATCGAAAGCGCCGGCATTCTTCTTTTTCGTCGGCGGACTTCCGAAAGGGAAGGATCCAAAAGAGTCAGCCGCGCATCACACGCCGGACTTCTATATCGACGATTCCGGGCTCGATGTCGGCGTCAAAGCGTTCTGCAATATTGTTTTTGATTATTGATTTCAGAGGTTTCAGACATTTCAGACGTCAGAGGTCAGACGTCAGAGGTCAGACGTCAGAGGTCAGACGTCAGAGGTCAGACGTCAGAGGTCAGACGTCAGATAGTTGGCAAGCGTCAACGACCGTTTACCAGTTGCAGGCTGAACTCTGAAGTCTGACCTCTGAAGTATGAAGTCTGAAGTCTGTCGTCTGAAGTCTGACGTCTGACCGCTGAAGTCTGACGCCTGACGCCTGCTATTGCGCATGCGCTTCGACAAACCAGAGAAGCTTGTCGATCGAGCGC
>JBGASE010000008.1:0-65260 GCA_044229875.1 Pyrinomonadaceae bacterium
TGATTCCTTCAACCTCGGAGGTTTACGGAAAATCAACGCAGGTTCCATTCGCCGAGGACAATGACATCATCAAAGGATCGACGTCAAAACATCGCTGGGCGTACGCCTGCGCCAAAGAACTCGACGAATTCCTCGCGCTCGCACACTGGAAAGAATCGCGCTTGCCGGTCGTAGTCGTTAGGCTTTTCAACACGGTCGGCCCGCGTCAAACCGGGCAGTATGGTATGGTTGTGCCGAATTTCGTCCGGGCGGCGGTCAGAAACGAACCGCTGATCGTCCATGGCGACGGTTCGCAATCGCGATGTTTCGGCCATGTCGCGGACATCGTATCGGGACTCGTAAAATTGCTTGAAACGCCGTCGTGTTTCGGGCAGGTGATCAACATCGGGAATGACGAAGAAATCTCGATCGCCGGACTCGCCGAAAAGGCGATCGCAATGACGGGAAGCAACAGCCGGATTGACTTTATTCCGTACGAAGAAGCTTATGGCGAGGGATTTGAAGACATGCAGCGGAGAGTTCCGAGCCTCGAGAAAGCCGGGCGATTAATCGGATACAAGCCAACCCGAACACTGGAAGATATCATCAATGATGTGGCGGCCGAATTTCGTGCCGCCGGATGACGAAAACCATGTCAAATCTGATCAAGAGCCTTTTTCTATTTACGTTCATCGTGACCTTCGCGTCCGGAGCGGCGACCGCACAGTCCGGAGGCGTCAAGGGAAAGGTCAGAAACGCGAAAGGCGACGGCCTTGCCGGAGTCGAGGTCACGGCGCGTCTCGACGGCGTTGACGTCAAGACCGTCAAAACCGACGCCAAGGGCGCGTTCACAATGAACGGACTTTCGGCCGGCACATACAATTTTGCCTTTGACAAATCGGGATACGCGACCGGAGTCAAATATGCGGTCACGATCAAGCGGGGCGAGATACGCGACCTCGGCGATAGGCTGATTCTCAGTGTCGATTCCGGCAGTCTTGTGCTCATCAACGGCAGCGTTTTCGACCAGGACGGCCGGAGCATTACCGGCGCGAAAGTTGAGATCGTCAGGATCAGCGGCGGCGAGGAAAAAAAGCTGGGAACGGCTTATACGAACGTCAGCGGCGAATTTACGTTCCGCCAACCGGAAGCGGCTGCGACCTTCAGAATCACGGCGACGGCCCGCGGCGTGTCGGCATCGAAGGAAATAACGGTCGACAGTGCCGCCCGGTATCGGCTGGCGCTGACGCTCAACCTTCCGCGCGACAAAGACAAGCAATAATCAATTTACGGATTCAGAGATCTCATTCATCGTCGGCATCGCTTCATTATTCACATCGGTGACGATCAGCGGGAGTTCTTCGAGCACCCGTGCGTCGGCGAGCGTCTGTATCCAGTAGGTTCCGGCCGCCGGGAAAACGACGTTGACGAAAAAGCTGACGTTGTCGGTGAATCCGCCGGGAGCGAGCTGGATCTGCGTCGGCTGCGAGGTGACGACGACGTTGTTTTTAGTCGGTGACAGAATTCGGATCTCGGTCTGATGATCGCCTTCGCCGCGCCAATGATTGACCACCGCGAACTTTATCAATGAGACCGGGAGTTTCTCGACCATGATGTTCTGAAAGATTCCCATGAGCGAAATCTTGTTGCCCATCTCGAGCCGAACGTCATCGCAAAGCAAGGTATAAACCAACTGCAGATTTTGAGTCGTCATAAGACCTCTAAGAGTAACAATCGCGTTTCGATTTCAGTAACGGCCCCGCTTAAAAAGCTCACCTGCATTATATTGCCGCCGTCGCCGGATCGGGAGTCAAATTCCGAACGGACCATAGCGCCGTTTTCCGATTGGAATGATTTTACTTCTCAATTCACCACGGTCAAGAGTATAATCCGAAAACTCGCTATCATATCGCGTCAAAGCGGCAGAATCGTTTGTTATGATCTACGTGCTCATCTGTCTGTGTCTTAGCCTCGCAGGCGTCACCGGCCTCCAGTTGTTTTACCTGCTCTATCTTGAGCGCCTGAACAACGAGCGCAGAAAGCGGATTTCGGTCCTTGAACGGCGTTTGAAACTCATGAATGTGCGGCTTGCCGAGACCGAACGAATCGTTGCTTCGCGAAAGACGTTCGTCGAATCGGACGAACTTGTCCTGATCGCCGCAGATGAAGAAATTTGGGCCGACGTCATCGATGAGCGCTGAATTCTGGCACAATTGACGGCGAAGTTCTACAATCAATTTTATGAAAGTACTCAACAGCCTGAAGATCGAACATAAATGCGAAGATTGCGACATGCGGTCGAACAACTTCTTCTGTAATCTCCGCGATACGAATCTGCGTGTCTTTGAGTCGTTGAAGATCACGAATGCCTATCCCAAAGGCTCGACGCTGTTCATGCAGGGTCAGCCGTCGAACGGCGTTTACATTCTCTGCCAGGGCCGGGTCAAACTTTCAACCGGCTCAAAGGACGGAAAGGTGATCATCCTTCATATCGCCGAACCCGGAGAGATCCTCGGACTGAGTTCGACGATCACTGACTCGATGCATATCGCGACCGCCGAGGTTCTTGAGCCGTGCCAGGTGAATTTCGTCAAGAACTCTGATTTCCTGCAATTCCTGCAAAGCAACGCTGAAGCTTGTCTGAGTGCGGTCAAACAGTTGAGCCTCAACTACCAGACCGCGTATCTCCAGATTTGCTCGCTCGGACTTTCGAGTTCGGTCGGTGACAAGCTGGCGATGCTGTTTCTCGGCTGGTGCAAGGCAAGTTGCAACGAACATGACATCGCACATCTGAAGATCTCCTACACGCATGAGGAAATCGCACAAATGATCGGGACCTCGCGCGAGACCGTGACGCGGTTGCTGAAGGAGTTCAAGGATCGTCATCTGATCACGCTCAAGGGATCAGATCTTGTGATCCACGACAAGAAGAAGCTCGAGGATTCGATCGGAACGCGTTCAAAATCCAGATAAGCCGGGCCCCAGGACTAACTTGAAACAGTCCAACTCGTGTGTTTGCAGCGAGTTGCGATAGCAGCCTTTTGCTCCGACATTGCCCAATGTGACGAAAATCACCGAGCCGTGTGACGCTCGTCCTACTTCCCTTGCCTGATCCTTGAAAGAATGACATCGTCGCCGGATTGCCGGCTCTGAGCGATGAATCTGAAACCAACTAAATTTACGGGACATTTTTCAAGTCAGCCGTGTTTCGCGGAGCAGATTTTTCACGATCTTACGCCCGGTGCACGCGCCCGATTGAAGAAGATCCGCCTTCCGCGGGTATTTTCAAAGAACGACACGGTTCTTGCAGCCGGCGATCTTCCGCGATGCATCTATATCCTCAGTTCCGGACAGGCTCGGCTGACGGTCGCGAACGGGATCAACAACGTCACCGATCTGAGGCTTGTCAAGAACGATGAAATGCTCGGAATCAATGAGATCTTCGCGAATTCGTTCTGTCAGATGAACGTCGAGACCATCACGCCGTGTGTTTTTGATTGCCTCAATCGTTCCGATCTGATGCAATTTCTGGATCGCGAACCGGCGATATGTTTCAGATTGCTGAACCTCTTCGGCACGAACCTTCAAGAGAGCTACAACAGCTTCGCCGACAGCAACTTCTGAGCCCGATTTTATAGTATGTGACGACTGTCACAACCTACTGTGACAACACTCACCGACACCCGTAAGTCGTTCTCCTAAAATGTTTTCGGCAGCAAATTGTATCTCGAATATTTGAACAGTTGGAAAAAATTTCAGTAAACGGCGCTCTTTGTGAAATGAGAGCGTCAGGGAGGCCATCTTATGACTTCAACAAAGAAAGTAAAAATCGCTTTGCTTGGAGCATTCATTCTTTTGACTTTGGTTTGGGCAGTCTCCGGAACATTTTCAAAAGCAGTGCTTTCGAACACAGCGGAAGCGATCAGTGTCTTGCCCATCGCCAATGCTGACGATTTTGTCGGAAGCGAAACGTGTAAAGCCTGTCATGAAGACCAATTCAAGAATGTCGCCATGTCAAAACACGGAAAGCTCTCGGAAGATCCGAAGTGGAAGGACAATGTCCAGGGTTGCGAATCATGCCACGGCGGCGGTAAAGCGCACGTCGAGGGTGGCGGCGATAAGACGAAGATCATTTCTTTTGCGGGCAAGAATTCAAAACAAATTTCAGAAACCTGTCTCGCGTGCCACTCAGGAACGGAAAGTCACAATAATTTCCGTCGCGGTGAACACTGGCGGAACGACATCGGTTGTACCGATTGTCACACGGCTCATGGCCCGAGCGAAAAGAACATGATGCCCGGATCGGGAACGTTCATCAACGAATCGTCGAAACAGAACCCGACAACCGTCGCGATGCTGAAGCAAAGCGAACCGCAGCTGTGCATCAGTTGCCATACCGAAACGAAGGGTCAGTTCAGCAAACCGTTTCACCACAAGGTTCTTGAGGGAACGATGAAGTGCAGCGATTGCCATAACGCACATGGCGGATTCGAAGCCAAACAAACGAAACTGGCGATCGGCGGCGATGCGGCCTGTATCAAATGCCATACCGACAAGCAGGGGCCATTCGTATTCGAACATGCGCCGCTCAAAACCGAAGGTTGCGCATCGTGCCATACTCCGCACGGATCGAGTAATCCAAAACTCCTGAAACGCAACAACATCCGGCAGCTCTGTATGGAATGCCACAGCGGTATTGCAGACGTTGAAAGCGGAGCCCCGCAGGCACCGCACAACCAGGCGACGACGCGTTACAACAACTGCACGGTCTGTCACGCGAAGATTCACGGCTCAAACGCCAGCACATTCTTTTTCAGATAAGTGAATAGGAGGGGATATGTTCAACATTTTAACTAACGCAAAATCGAACTGCCGACTCTTGTTCACGACGATCATGACGATCGGATGTCTGACAATGTTCGGCCTGTCCGCACTCGGACAAACACCGGAGGCGACTCCGGAAACCGTCAACGGCTATCAGATCACGTCGAGCATGGAACTTGGCGTCAGAAGTCTTGATGTTGACGGAAGCATCAACAAATACCGCAGCGACCTGAATTACAGAAACGGCTTCCGGGTCTGGGATTCGAGTTTCATGATGGAAAACAAGACCGGACGTCGACGTTTTCTCGATACGCTGCAGATCACGTCTTCGGGCTGGGGATCGGACCGATCCGGATTCACCCGGATCATGGCCGACAGCCCGGGACTCTACACTTTTACCGGAAGTATTCGGCGGGTATCATTGTTCAATAGCCTGACGAACCACGCCCTCAATCAGCACAACTTCAATACGAACCATGACATGGGCGATTTTGACCTGTCGGTCTTCCCGCTCGGCGACAAATTGAAGCTGACGTTCGGCGGCGGTTTTCAGAACTTCAACGGTCCCGGAACGTGGAACGCACGCGCCTACCGCGACGATTTTCAGGTTTCGGTCAACAACAAGTCCAACGCGAAGGATTTCCGGGTCGGGCTCGACGCCAAGCTCGCCGGGTTCAATCTCGGATTCTCGCACGGGTATCGCCTGTTCAAGGACAAAACACAGTATTTCCTCGACGGATTCAACGTCGGGAACAACCCGACCGATACGACCACGTATTCGTCGTTCCAACGTGATTTTCCGATCACCGGAAAATCTCACTTTTCAACCTTCAACCTGAATCGGACGTTCGCCAAACGAGTTGATTTCACCGCACGTGCGATGTATTCGACAACTTCGACGGTGAACGGCATTGTCGAGACGATCACCGGCCGTGACAACAACAACAATTGGGTCGATCTTGATCGTTTCGATATCTCGGCCGACGCAAAACGCGTCCAGTTCCGGGGAGATCTCGGCGTCACCTTCAACATCACCGACGATTTCCGGATTTCGAACACATTTTCGTTCGACCGCTTCGGAATAGACGGCGGAACGCAGCTCTTCGAACAGCTCTTCCGTCGCAACGCCGCCGGTACGACATTGCCGCCGTCGCTGACGCGCCAACAGTTTTATCGCGTCACCGATTACGAACGTTATGTCAACACGATCGAAGGCGACTACCAGATCAACAATCGCGTCGCGATTCATCTGGGCTATCGGTTCACCCAACGGAAAATCGATCTCTTTGGTTACAACCAAACGCTGACCTCAGCGCCGTCAACGACCAATCCGCTCTTCATTACCGAAGAGGAGAAAAACTCGACCAACACGTTCATCGCCGGCATGAAGATCAAGCCGATGAAGAACTGGGTTGTGTTTTGGGATGTCGAACACGGAACTGCGGACAACGTCTTTTCACGGCTCGAGAACTATGAGTTCACGAACTTCCGCATCAGAAGCCGTTGGTCGTTCAACAAATTCGCGTTCAACGTCTCGGCGATTTCAAAGGACAACACGAATCCGGCCGAAAGCCTGATCGTCGGATCCTTCGGCGCGGACGTCAACAGCCGGATCTATTCATCGAGCATGGACTGGACTCCGATGACGAAACTTTCGTTCTCGGGCGGGTACACGTACACGCACATGACCAGTTCGACGGTGATCCTGATTCCGGTCGGTACCCCGATTTTCACGACGACGCAGAACGTTCGCGGATTCAGTCAGTACTACGTCCGCGATCATATGGCGTACTTTGACGTGTCGGCGAAACCTTCGAAATGGGTCTCATTCTATGCGACCTATCGCTTCAACAAGGATTACGGGCAACGCGATCGGGTATCGGCGGTGATTTGGAATATCTTCACCGGCTATCCGATGGAGTTTCAATCGCCTGAGTTCCGTGCTTCATTCCGGCTTCACCGCCGGGTTGACTGGAATGTCGGCTATCAGTACTTCCATTACCTTGATCGGTTCGCACCGGGTCAAAACTACACGGCGCATCTGCCGTATACATCGCTTCGCTTCTACTTTGGCGGTGCAGACCGCTGAATCTGAGAAGACCTCACTGGACAGAAAAAGACCGGATCCGTCCGGTCTTTTTCGTTGACCTGATCGCTTTTGACTCAATAAAACATTGGCTCATGTGACTCTAATCACAGCCCTGATCGGCCCGATCTGCTAACTTTTCAAAAGAGTGATTTGAACATTTTTTCGCCGGCGCGGTGCATTCCGGCCATCATCCGTTATAGTTATCAGGAATTGGAATAGCAGCCGGCGGCAACGGCATTAATGATCGAGGTAACCAATATGGAAAGCAGACCGCAACCGAGCGACCGACAGTGGTCGTATCTATTCGACGAATTTGAGAATCCGAATACCCAGAACGGAAAGAACATTCTTGGAGGCAAAGGCGCCGCCTTGGCGAATATGACGAGGCTCGGACTTCCGATACCGCCGGGATTCATAATCACCACCGAATGCTGCAACGCATATCATGCGAACGACAAGATTTCGCCCGTCGGACTGTGGGCCCAGGTCAAAAAGAACATCGCGGATCTCGAAGCAAAACTCGAACGCGGTTTCGGCAATCCTGAAAATCCGCTTCTGATTTCGGTGAGATCAGGTTCGCCGGTTTCGATGCCCGGGATGATGGATACGATCCTCAATCTCGGCCTCAACGATCAAACAGTCGTCGGACTCGCCCGGCAGACAAATGACGAGCGATTTGCGTGGGACGCGTACCGGCGATTTGTCTCGCTTTTCAGCCAGATCGTTCTCGGCATCGACCATGAGAAGTTCGAACGCGTGCTCGATCGCTACAAGGCCGGTGTTCGTCAGGATTCGGAACTTACCGCCGACGAACTGAAGGAGATTCTCGCGACCTACAAACGCATCGTCTATTCCGAATACTACAAAGAATTCCCTGAAGACGTCGATGAGCAGTTGAAAATGGCGATCGCCGCCGTTTTCGATTCATGGATGGGAAAACGAGCCGTTGACTATCGCCGCGTGCACCGGATTCCGGGAGATCTCGGAACCGCCGTCAACATTCAATCGATGGTTTTCGGAAACCTCGGCGAGACGAGCGGAACGGGCGTCTGCTTTACCCGCAATCCGTCGACCGGTGAACGGGCGCTTTACGGCGAATATCTGCTGAACGCGCAGGGCGAAGACGTCGTTGCCGGAATCCGGACTCCGAATCCGATCTCTGTGCTCCAATCGGCGATGCCCGAAATATACCAAAATCTGCTCGATATCTGCGGTCAGCTTGAGAAGCACTATCACGACATGCAGGATATCGAGTTCACAATCGAACGCGGGAAGCTTTTCATCCTTCAGACCAGAAGCGGAAAACGCACCGGCGCGTCGGCGGTGAAGATCGCGGTCGCGATGGTCCGTGAGGGCCTGATCGATCAGACCACGGCGATCCGCCGCGTCTCGGCTGAACAATTGGATCAACTGCTCCATCCGATGATCGATCCCGACGACGACACTGACGTTCTCGCAAACGGATTGCCGGCAAGCCCGGGAGCTGCACAGGGCATCGTAATTTTCTCGCCGGATGAAGCGGAAGAACTCGCCAAAGCTGGTGAAAAAGTCGTTCTCGTCCGTCGTGAAACGAGTCCCGACGATTTTCACGGAATGGTACTGGCACAGGCGATATTGACGCAGCGCGGCGGCATGACGTCGCACGCAGCGGTCGTCGCGCGCGGCATGGGCAAGCCGTGCGTCGCCGGCGCGACGGCGCTCAACATCAACTACAGCCACAACGAATTCACGGTCGGCGACGTGACCGTGACCAAAGGTGAATGGATCACCATCGACGGAACGCACGGAAACATATATCGCGGAAAGATCGCCACGATCCAGCCGAAACTCGACGAGGATTTCGATCTGTTGATGACGTGGGCGGACGGCGCACGCCGGCTGAAAGTCCGCGCCAACTCGGATACCGGACATGATTCGACGGTTGCCCGGAACTACGGTGCGCAAGGAATCGGGCTATGCCGGACTGAGCATATGTTTTTCGGCGAGAACCGACTTGAGGTGATGCGCGAAATGATTCTCGCGACCGGAGCCGGCAATCGCGAAAAGGCGCTCGACAAACTCCTCCCCTTCCAAAAACAGGACTTTGTCGAGATCTTCAAGGCGATGGCCGGACTGCCCGTAACGATCCGGCTGCTTGATCCGCCGCTGCATGAGTTCCTGCCGAACAAGCACGATCTGCTTGCGGAACTGACCGAGCTCAAGTTTCGGGCCCGGCAATCAGGACCGAAAGAGATGGACCTCCTGATCGACGAGATCGCCGACAAACGCAAACTGCTTCGCCGCGTCGAGCAGCTCTCGGAAGCGAATCCAATGCTCGGCCTGAGAGGATGCCGTCTCGGTATCATCGTCCCCGAAGTAACGCGGATGCAGGTCAAAGCGATCGTTGAGGCAGCATGCGAAGTTGCCGGCGAAGGCATCGAGGTGCACCCCGAGATCATGATTCCGTTGATCTCTTCGCCGGAAGAATTTCGCAATCAGGCCGAAATTATTCGCGAGGTCGCAAATCAGGTCATGAATGAGCACGGGATGGACATTCCGTACCTTGTCGGGACGATGATCGAACTGCCGCGAGCTGCGCTTGTCGCCGACAAGATCGCGGCCGACGCTGACTTTTTCTCATTCGGAACAAACGATCTGACGCAGACGACTCTTGGGTTGAGCCGCGATGATTCGGCCAGATTCCTACCGTTTTATGTCGACAAGAAGATCTATCCTGATGATCCGTTTCAGACGCTCGATCAGGAAGGCGTCGGGCAACTGATCCGGATCGCGATCGATCGTGGCCGCGGGGTCAATCCGAAACTCAAGGTCGGCATCTGCGGCGAACACGGCGGCGACCCGAGATCGATCGAATTCTTCAACGCGATCGGGCTCGACTACGTCAGTTGTTCACCATTCCGCGTTCCGATCGCAAGACTTGCTTCGGCGCATTCGGCGCTGAAGTAACCTGGCTCAATCCGTCCCGGCCGGTCAAACCAATCGGCCGGGACTCTCTTTACCCGTCAAACCCGCTGACCTAACTTTCTAAGAAGAACCAAATACGCCAAACCCGGCCTGCATTTAACGACGTTGAATGGAATCCCGCACCGAGTCATGCCGAGAGCCCGTCACAGCGTGAATTGAGATTTTTTTCGCGTATTTGGCGCATTTCGCGGTCGGATTTTCGGTTATCAACTTCGATTCGAAAAAAAGGCGCGCCGGATACCGATCCGACGCGCTAATCAAAGGAGTGCTATGGCAGAGAAATCTTGTTATTCGGCCGGCGCTTTGAGCGACTTCATGTGCGCGACCAACGCCGTGGCTTCTTCTTTCGTCATTCCTTTTGCCTCGTAACCCGGCATCGGCGGTTTCGCATCGGCCTTGCCTTTCATGACGACGTCGATAAGCACGTCGTCAGTCTTTGTCGCGTCGAACTTCTTCTCAGCGGTCTGACCGTGGCACATCGCGCATTTGGCTTTGTAGACCGCCGCAGCGTCATCAAACGGCGCACCGTTCACGGTCGTGTCGTTGAACGCCAACACGGCAAGAAAGGGGATGATCATGATTGCGGTTAAGATGATTTTGATTCTGTTGATCGTCATTTTTATTAATCCTCACTATGGTCAGCCTTCCGAGGGGCTCTTGCCTATTCAGTAAGCAACACCCGTGCCTAAGCATAATTGGCGCCATTTGATCCTTCGATGCAAAATTCTTCGCACGGATCTGATAATTCCTGCATAACATCGCGAATAATTCCGCAGTAACGAATCAACGAGTCGAGACTCAATTGACAAATCCGCTCGATCGATCAGGATATCGCGGAACCTGCGATGCCATTTGAACCATTTTCTCCTCTTCTTGAATCTTGATTCTTGATGCTTGAACCTTCATTCTCGAATCTTGACTCTCGATTGATTCGTGATTTTCGATTCTCGCCGCCGAAAAATTGTCCTGAAACCCGTGACTGTGACTTTCATCACAGTGATCAAGTCGGTGAAAAACCTACAATGACCTCAAGCTTTTCCGAACCTGAAGTGATTTTGAGATTGATCGAATGCGTATCGCCGGGCGTGCTTCACGGCACGCCGCTTGCGGTAATTCTCACAGATTGCGGACGCCCCGAACAATCGGGGGCTGAAGCGGACAAAAGTCGGATCTCGATCCGGAGACAAATATGAGCGAAGCAGAAGACAACGAACCCATTGTCGAAGTAACCACCGAACCCGCCCCGAAGGTGCCGAGCCTGTGGCAGAATTACATAACTCTTTTCGGCGGCGTCATTTCGGCCGCGAGCATCGTTTCGATCGTCTTGCTGTTTCTGATCGAACTCACCAGTTCGACCGAGCATTCGTATCTCGGAATTTTGATCTATATCCTCTTGCCCGGAATGATGATGTTCGGCTTCGGAGTCATGCTTCTCGGGCTCTTGGTCGAGCATCGCCGGCGCCGAAAACTGTCGCCCGAAGAGATCGCGGCATATCCGATCCTTGACCTGAACGGACCTCGCCGACGCCGCATGTTCTTCACCTTTCTCGCCGGTGCCTTCATCTTCATCATGATCAGTGCCTTCGACAGCTACCGCGGCTACGAATATACCGAATCGGTGCCGTTCTGCGGCGAGTTGTGCCACGTTATGCACCCGGAAAACACGGCTTACAAGGCATCTGCGCACGCCCGCGTGAAATGCGTTGAATGCCACGTCGGCGGCGGTGCAGACCACTATCTGAAATCGAAATTCGCCGGCGCGCGCCAGGTGGTCGCGCTGTTCCTCGACAGTTACGACCGGCCGATCCAGACGCCGGTACATAATCTTCGGCCGGCACAGGATATTTGCGAGCGATGCCATTGGCCCGAAAAGTTTTTCGGCGAGCAGATGAAGATCTTCACTCATTACGGCTACGACAAAGACAACACGATGTCTCAGAGCCGTCTCTTGATCAAGACCGGCGGCGGCAGCCCGACTGCCGGCCAGGGCGGCGGAATTCACTGGCACATGAACGTCGCGAACGAGGTAACGTATATCGCAACCGACGAGAAGCGACAAAAGATCGCGTGGGTGCAATTCAAACAGGCTGATGGAAAAGTCGTCGAGTACTATAACAAGAATCACAATCTGACGCCTGAGATCATCGCCAACGCACCGAAACGCAAAATGGACTGCGTCGATTGCCACAACCGCCCGGCGCATATCTATATCTCGCCGAATCAAGCGGTCGATCAGGCGTTCGCTGCGGGCACGCTTGATGCCTCGATTCCGTTCCTGAAGCTGAAGTCGGTCGAGGCGCTCGCCAAGCCTTACAACACGACGCAGGAGGCGATTGACGCTATCGCCCACGATATTCCGGCTTATTATCAAACAAGTTATCCGGAGATCTACTCGGCAAAAACGGCGACGGTCAACGCCGCCGTCACCGAACTCCAGAGGATTTTTACAACTTATTCGTTCCCGGAAATGCGGACCGATTGGCAAAGCCACGTCAACAACATCGGTCACATGAATTTTCAGGGATGCTTCCGGTGTCATGACGGAAACCACGTCAGCAAGGAAGGCAAGACGATCCGGACGGAATGCCATATTTGCCACACGACGCTCGATCAGACGATCGGCGGCAAGACCTTCCAGCCGCCGAACGGCGACTTCCAGCATCCGCTCAATCTCGGCGACAAATCGCGCTACCAATGCGCGCAATGCCATACCGGCAACCGCGCGTTCCAGCACCCGGTGAATCTCGGCGACATTTCAAAATTCGAGTGTGCCGAATGTCATAAGGCGAAGGTTGAGTAGTCAAACGTCAGATGTCAGACCTCAGACGCCAGATGGTAGACGGTAGACGGTAAACTTAGATCTTAGGCGCCTGACTCCTGGCGGCAAGCTCGATGTTGGGATTATCCGCCCGTTTGGGTTCATACCGAATTCAGTACGCAAATGCATGCGTCGTTTCGATAGCATCCGGTGAAGGTGTTAGACGATCAAGATGTAATTCGGAAAAGTGATTCGGAGTGCACATCAATTGTCTGGTTTCCCCGAATTGTGCCCAAGTTGGCTCGAGTTCCGTTCGAACAGCGGTCGGCGGGGGCAAGCCCGCCTTCCTTACCTTTCAACGCGCAAGATTGTTGTTCGGTAAGCGTTTCCGTATTACACGACACTGAGTCGCATTCGCAGGTCGGGAAGGCGGGCTTGCCCCAGCGTTTTTCGTTCTCGGCCCACCGGTTTTACGCGTGAAACGTGTTGCGGTTGTTGGAATACCTGGAATCTGGAATCGCTGGAATCAGAGACCGGATCAATGCTTGAAATGCCGGATTCCGGTGAACGCCATCGCGATTCCGTGTTCGTTTGCGGCGGCGATCGATTCTTCATCGCGAAGCGATCCGCCGGGCTGAATTATCGCCGAGACGCCGTAAGCGGCGGCTTCGTCGACGTTGTCGCGGAACGGAAAGAACGCGTCCGACGCGACGACCGATCCTTTGAGATTGAGACCGAAGCGCTCGGCCCTGATGGCCGCGATCCGGACCGAATCGACGCGGTTCATCTGCCCGGCACCGACCCCGAGCGTCATTTCGTGATTTGTGAACACGATCGCGTTTGATTTCACGTGCTTGCAGACCTTCCATGCGAAAAGCATCGCCCGCACCTCATCATCGGTCGGCCGCCTTTCGGTGACAACCTTCAGCGCGTCCGTTGAAAGCAAATGCAAGTCCTGATCCTGCAACAAATACCCGCCTGAGATCTGTTTCAGTTCACGCCCAGGAGCGGACGATCCGCCGGTAACGCGGATGACCCGCTGGTTCTTTTTTCTCGCGAGTATTTCAAGCGCCTCGTCGGTGAATGCCGGTGCGATGACGACTTCGGTAAACACCTCGTTGATCGCTTCGGCCGCGGACGCGTCGATCTCGCGATTGGCGGCGACGATTCCGCCGAATGCCGAAACCGGATCGGTCGAGAGCGCACGGCGATACGCATCAAGCACGGTTGCGCCGGTTCCGACGCCCGAAGGATTCGTATGTTTGATGATCGCGACCGCCGTTTCATCAAAGTCCTGAATCAGGTTCCAGGCCGCGTCCGCGTCGACATAATTGTTGTAGGACATTTCCTTGCCGTGAAGCTGTTCGGCGCCGGCGACGCCGCCACCGCCCTCGCCAACGTAAAGCGCCGCGCGCTGATGCGGATTTTCGCCGTATCGCAGATCGGCGGCCTTTTCGATCCCGATCGCGGAATAGTCATCGAAATCGTCGCTATCGACTTCAGCCGTCTCGTCCGGTTCGATAAACATGAGATTTCGCAACGGATTGAGCGGTTCGAGCAGTTCAAGATCACCGGCATCGAGCTGACCCGCAAGAAATCTCGAGATCGCGAGATCGTAGCTCGCCGTTCGTGTATAGGCGAGAACCGCCAGCCGGCGGCGCGTCGCGAGCGACAACGAACCGTCGTTGGCCCGCATTTCGGCGACGATTCCTTCATACAACGCGGCGTCGATAACGACCGCGACATCGCGCCAGTTCTTCGATGCCGAACGGATCATCGCCGGACCGCCGATATCGATGTTCTCAACCGCGTCTTCAAGCGTAACGTCTTCATTTGCAACGGTTTGTTCAAAAGGATAGAGATTGACGCAAACCAGATCGATCGGTTCGATTCCATGTTCGGCCATCGCCGCAACGTGATCAGGATCGTCGCGAAGCGCGAGAAAAGCACCGTGGATCAACGGATGTAGCGTCTTGACGCGCCCATCCATCATTTCGGGGAATCCGGTGATTTCAGCAACTTCGGTGACGTCGATGCCGGCGTCGCGCAACGCCTTGGCCGTGCCGCCGGTCGAGATGATTTGGACACCGAACCCGATCAGGCCGCGCGCGAATTCGATTAGACCGGTTTTGTCCGAAACGCTGATCAGCGCCCGTTTGATGTTTTTCAGATCGCTCATTCCTCAAGTCTACCAAATCAAAAAGGCGGTCATAAGCCGACCGCCTTCGTTCAAAATTTATTTTTATCGATCCGTCCGGAACGCCGGCGGAACAATTGACTCGTCTTTCGTCGTCATTCCCTTGCTAGAAAATAAAACGTCCGAAGAACAGCAGGCCCAACAGAAATGCCAATGTGTAGATAATGATTTTGATAAGACTCATAAAATCTCCTATCCTTAACTATCCTTTGAGAGCCCCGAACAAACAATAACCAAGTAGCAAGTTTAGTTCTGCGATGAAATCGATGTCAAAACCGTTCAAACCGTTTTTCCTTGCGATCGTCGTTTTCGTTCAGATTTTACAATTTCTTTACAACTCGCACGCCCAAACGGTCGAAATTCACGTCAAGATCGATGGTTCGCGCGCAACGGTCGAAGGTACGATCAAAGACACGGAAAATCGCGGCGCGGTTACAAATTTTTCGCTCGCAGACTCCGTCGCGAATCAAACTTCACTGTCAGCGCGACATCGCAATATCCAACTTAACGACGAACGTGGTGCGCCGGTTCCCTTCCGAACGCTTGCTCCGGGTGAATTGCTGGCCGATCGCGGTTTCAGGAATTTCCGATTTGATACCGAACTCACGCCGGCGACGCCGGCCGCGATGGCCCATGTTTCATGGATTGATGGCGACCGCGGAATGCTGATGACCGCCGATCTCCTGCCGTCATTGACATTCGCGATGCCGATCGATCTGACGCTCGATCTGCCGGCTGACTGGAAAGTTGTCGGCGGTTCACGCAAGATGCGGATCGACGAACCTTCAATTCCGGTGATTTTCATAGGCCGTAATCTGCGTGAGACAAAAACAGCGGCGGCGGCGGTTACGCTCGACGGAGAATTCAGGTTCAGCGACCGGACCGCGGGCGAGATGACCGACGAGATCTTAAGTCAATACGGCGAATTGTTCGGCGGCATCGGAACCGGGGTCAATGTATTCCTCGTCCGATACGCGCCTGGCGTGAGGATCGGACGATGGGAGGCCGAAACGCGCGGCGCGACGGTGGTCATTGCGACCGCCGATCTTCCGATTTCGACGCAATCCGAACAGCGCCTGCATGAACAGCTTCGCCATGAATTATTCCATCTTTGGATGCCGAACCGGCTTTCGCTGACCGGCGACTACGCGTGGTTCTACGAAGGATTCGCGCTGTATCAATCGTTGCGGACCGGCGTCGCGCTCAATCGCATCAGATTCGACGATTTCCTCGACACGCTCGGACGCGCGCACAGTGCTGATTCGCTGATCGGCGTAAGGCGTTCGATGATCGAAACATCCCGGAATCGTTGGGCCGGAGCCGGCTCCCAAATTTACGCCAGAGGAATGCTCGCCGCATTCCTGGCGGATCTTGCATTGCTTTCAAAATCCAAAGGCAAGCGGTCGCTGGACGACGTACTGCGCCGGATCTGGCTTGATCACAGCAACGGCCGCGTGCCGATGGACGGCAACGCCGCGATCGTCGCCGCGCTCAATCGCGAACCCGAACTGCGTTCCGTCGTTTCGAGGTACATCACGGGAGCGGAAAGCGTCAGCTGGCAAACCGAACTGGCCGAAGCCGGCATCGAATCGCGGGTCGAGAACTTCGAAACGAAACTTTCTGTGACCGCCAAACCCAACGGCCGACAAAAGACGTTACTGGATAAGTTGGGTTATAATAACTGGCGAAATTTTTTGAAATCATCGAAATGAATTTTCATAGAGTCATATTTTCGGCAATTCTCTTGGGCGGCGCGGTTCTGATGTCGGGCTGCGGCTGGATCAGCGGCGCGTTTAACGATGTCGCATCAGTCGCCGGTCTAACCGATTCCGGTACCGTGATCGCGAAGAAAGCACAGATCCGGACGTCTTACGCCGTCGTGGCATCGGATCTGCTTGAGGTCAAACGTGGTGACGAACTCGACATAATCGATCAGGTCGATTTTGAAAAGGTACTTTGGTATCGGGTTCGGGCACGCGATGAGGATCTGACCGAAGGTTGGATCGAAGCACAGAATCTGATCACGAAAGCCGTGCTCGAAAAGTCCCGGACGCTTGGCGAAGAGGACAAAGAAGCTCAGCCGCAGGCAAACGGAATTCTGCGCGCCAAATCGAATCTGCGCCTTTCCCCTGAAATGACCGACGCGAACGTCCTGCTCAAGCTCGATAACGGTTCCACGTTCGAAATCATAACTTGGAAATACGTGCCGAAAGCGCAGGACGCGTCAAACGTTGACGATTCGACGAAGCCCGATCCGAAATCGTCGAAGACGCGGTCAAAGAACGAGGAACTTGAAGCTGCGAAAGAAGACAACGAACCTGAAAAACTCGATGAAAAGTACGATGTCTGGTACAAAGTCCGGCTCGACCCGTCAGTTTCGCCGGCGCCGTCGGGTTGGCTTTTCGGGCGCCAAGTCGAACTTCAGGTTCCGAACGACATCGTTTTCTACCAACAGAACAACAAAAAGTTCGTGACGTGGCAGCGCATCGATGCGCTCGACACGTCGCTCAAGGACGAAACGAAAACCGCAAAGCCGTCGAGCTGGATCATCCTTTCACGAACGAACACGGTAAAGACGATCGATGGCAAAGAGCCTGATTTTGACGGCGTATTGCTCCTCGGGTACGACAAGTACGACCAGACTCATTATCGGATCTACCCGCTCGTCGGCGAGGTTTGGGGCGAACTTCCGCTCAAGGTCGAAGGAACGAACGAGAACCGCATTTTTACGCTGAAACTTCGGAATACGGCGACCGGCGCGATTGAAGAAAAGCGATTCACGGTTTTCTTCGACAAAACGCGTTACAAGCTTCGGCCGCCGGACGATATCGCGAACTACGAGACAGCGAAGGGTAAATGATCGGAGGTTCATGCAGGAAGACGTTGAAATCGATGATGAGAACCCGTTCGGCGGAACCGTCGATCTTGAAATCACCGACTCGATCGATCTCCACGCATTTGCACCGCGCGATGTAAAGGCGGTAACCGAGGCTTATCTGACCGAAGCTCATGCCCGCGGTTTCAGGCTCGTCAGACTGATCCACGGCAAAGGCATCGGCGTCCAGCGCGAAATCGTCAGAAGTGTGCTTTCACAAACGCCGTTTGTAAAATCGTTCAAGTCGGCCGATGAATTCTCAGGCAGTTGGGGCGCGACGATCGCGACGCTCGAATGATCCAGGATAACGCAATCGTAAAAATTGGCCGCTAGACACGCCGAATACGCAAAAAGAAATCCGCAATTAGGAGTATTGGATTGATCGCGCTCACTTCGTCTCGCGCCACTGAGACGATAGACGAGATGAATGCAATAGTGTACAAATCGGACCCGGCGAAATGCGGCTCAGGCGACCCGAGCAAACGGGCAGTTTAGCGTGCTTCGCGTGTTTAGCGGTTTGAGCTCCTGTTCATGCTTTCGCGATAAACGCGAGAATCCGCGAAGATCGAACACTTCGACCTTCGCGGATTTACTATTTTCGACGGCGACTATTTTCCGGCGCCGTTGACAAGTTCCTTCAGTTGCGGAATTGCAGTATTTGTCGGGTCGGCAGTCTCGATCTTTGCGAGCGTCGTGCGGGCAGCGGCGAGATCTCCCTTCTTCGCCAGCGCCACCGTCAGATTCTGCATGGTTTTGACCTGATTCGGATCGATCGCGAGCGATTTGTTAAACTCCTGAATCGCACGATCGTAATTCGCCGGTTCGCGCAGCACATATGTCAGCCCGAGATCGTTGAGAACGGAGACGTCCTTCGGTTTTTTCTCGAGCGCCTTCAGATACCACTTTTCGGCATCGGCATACTTGTTCATGTCGTAATAGGCGTTTCCGAGCATTATCAGCGGTTCGGCCGCGTCGGGTTTGAGCGTGTTCGCTTTGAGAAGTATTTCGATCGCCGCATCATACTTGCCGATCTGATAATTGACGCCGGCCGCTTTCATCTGCGCGTCGAAATTTCCCGGCTCAGCTTTCGCCTGTTCAAGCGCCTTCTGAACCTCAGGTATCTTCTCCATTTGCTCGACCGTCGGATTGTTTCCGGTGACGGTCGGATGCCCCGCCGGCATTTCCGCGTTCTGCGTCATTGCCGGAACATTTGTCTCCGCCGATTTCACGGCGTCGGACCGATTGATCGAATTCGCGTACATGAATCCGAGGACGGTTCCGGCGACCAGCCCGATGAGTCCGAATAAAATGCTTTCCTTGTTCATATTAATCCCGATGTTTCTTTTCTAGAGTATCGCGAAAGCCGGTCTTGAATTGCAAACTCCGCTCTCGTCGCCTAAGTTGCGAGCAAGCCTCATGCCGTTTCGAACCGACTTCGTTTCGATCGCGGTTTTCACGGATCGAACTCTGCATTCGCCGCTGGTGGTTGATTATGTCGCGGATGGCGCGAAGTTTTCCGCGGTTCAGCGTGATTCCAGCGATTTTATTACGGCGCGGAATCGGCGATCAAAGCCGGAATCGTCACGATTCGCGTTACCGCCCGCAATGATGTCCGTACTGTCGGGGCCGTTTGGCGTGAAAGCGATCCAAATGCGCTTGTGGGAGAAGAAAAAGACGCCGACCAGCGATGCCATCAGTCCCGCAAAACCGAAATAGACGATCGGCGTGCCCGGATCAAAGCGGACGATCAGGACGTGACGTTCTGATACCTTCTCAAAATCGATCAGCCGAAAGATGCGTCCGGCAACGTTGCTGATGACGGCGCGGTCGCCGGGCTGGTTGTCGCGGACGGCGATCGCCGTTACCGGAGGATCGCCGGGAACGTCAACTTCCAAAATCGCGGCCGGATTCCGGTAATCGGTCGAGTTCTCGTTAAGCGAATCGCGAGTCAGACTGAGATCAGCGCGGAAATCAACAAGCCGGATCGAAACTCCGTCGGCGGTCACGACCGTCTCGCCGCGTCCGATGACCATTTTTTCCGCGCCGGAAGCACTGCGGACCTCAATCGTCACCGATCGCGCCTTTGCGATCGGTACAAACGTCGAATGAAAAAATCTGTACCGGCCATAGTCAAACGGCCGATTGATGCCGACCACGGCACGGGTTTTGCCGTCATCGCTTTCGAGTTCGAGCGTCGTCAGCCAGTCGATCGAATTCTGCGATTCGATCGGACCCTTTGAATTGATCAGGATCTGCTGAAGATCGACGCATTTGACAAGAAACGGCAGACGGCGATATTCAATCGTCGCGCCGTCGTCGCGGAACACGATCTCGTCGATCCGTTGCGCGCTTTCGCCGGCGGAGATCGGCAGGCGGCCCGAAAAGCTGAATTGCGAAGTGATCAGTCCGCCGGTCAGAATCAGCAGAAGCGCGGCGTGAACGAAGTAGGCGCCGAGCCGGTTCCAGGCGCCCGATTGCGCGAAAACAACCGTTCGATCGCCGTCGGTCGTGACGATGATCCGCCGGAACCGAAGTTTGCGAAGCGCGGTTTGAACTTTTTCAATCGCCTCGTCGGCGCTGATTCCAAGTGCGAACCGGGCGGTTGAAGGCTGCGCCGCAAGCCATTTATCCGATGGCGCGAGCGGAGGTTTTCGAATTAGTTTCCAGGCGTTCGGGAAATGTTCGACCGACGAAAGCGCGATGTTCATCGTCAGCAGCATCAGGAGCAGTTTGAAGTACCAGGAACCGTAAATGTCGAAAAACCCGAGCGCCGAGAAGATGGTTCGTCGAAATTCGCTGAGCGCCGTGAGATATTGATCGAATCCGGTTACATTGTATTGCGTGACCAACATGCCGATGATGCTGACCACGACGATTGAAAAAAGAAGGGCGATTCCGAATTTTACCGAACCGAGAAAATCAATCAAACGGCCGATGTCAAACCGCTTGGCTCGGGATGCGTTTTCATCGGTAACTGACGGCATTTTCGATCGAATTTTCGAGTTTGTTCGGGCAGTGTGACAAGTGTCACATCGTTGTAAACGGCGTTGATTGTAGCATTTCAGTAAGCTTTATTCCATCATTTCGATGACCACAAAATACGGCAAAAGTCAGATAAGGATCCGCCTCGCGGTGGTTGCCCTCTTCGCGTCAATTTCAGTCGCGGGATTGTTGTTTCCCTTGATATCCGCGGCCGGCGAATCCGCAAAGCCGACACCGACGCCGCGCCGCCCGTCGCGCGTCAAGGCCAAAGCGACGCCGAAGCCGAAATCCACGCCGCCGAAAGCTGCTCCGACTCCGGATCCCGAACTGGCTCGATTTGCGGTCTTCAAACATCAGATCCATCTCGATATGGAGATTGGCTGTGCGCAGTGCCACAAAGTCCCGACCGCGAATTGGGACAAGGTCCGCGATAAGGAAACCGCGTTCCCTGACGTTACTGACTTTCCGAAACACGATTCCTGCATCGACTGCCACCGCGAACAGTTTTTTAGCGGTAAGCCGCCGGCAATCTGCAGCAGTTGTCACCTCAATCCCGGACCGGGCGACAGCACGAGACGGCCGTTTCCGAATCCGCGCGAGATTTTCGACGCGACGCCGCGTGGCAAAACCGCCGTTTCGGAGTTCAAGGTCGAGTTTCCGCATGACAAACACGTCGAAATCGTGAGCCGCAACGGTCGCCCCGATCCGTTTCGCGGCGGACTTTTCGTCAACGCGCGGATGAACTCGAATGAAGACAGCTGCAAGGTCTGCCATTCAACTTACAAGCCGCAGGGAAAGGATCCCGTCGAGTATTTTTCGACGCCCCCAAAGGACCTCGGAGACGGGTTCTGGCTCAAAAAAGGCACCTTCAAGGCTTCGCCGATCGGTCACACGGCGTGTTTTACCTGTCATTCAGCGGACACCGGAATCGCCCCGGCCCCGACCGATTGCGGCACTTGCCACAAGCCGAAAGAGGCGCTTCCGGCGACCGATTTCAGCGCCGATTTGGCGAAAAAGATGAGCGTCGATGACAAGATCATGCTGCTCGCGTGGCAGCGACGCACATCGTCCGCGACGTTCCGGCATGAATGGGACAGCCACGTCGATCTCAGCTGCGCCACGTGCCACAATGTGATGACGCTCAAAACGGCATCGATCAAAACAAAGAAGGTCGCCGTCATGTCATGCATGGGGTGCCATATAACCGCCACCGTTGGCGACGGCGGCGTGCTCAATGCCGAGATCGAGGCGCGGCGCAAGGATCCGAAGTTTTCGTGCGTAAAATGCCATGTTTCGTTCGGTTCGATGCCGATCCCGCAGTCGCACGTGCAGGCGATAGTTGAAGCCGGAAAGTGATGATTTCGATGAAGAAGACGCCTCAAAACATAAACGGGACCCGGCCGGTCCGGCGGCAGAACTTGCTTCGCGGCGCGGTGATCGCGGTTTTTGCGTTGCTTGCCTGCGGATATTTTGTGACGTCGTGCTCAAGGCAGCCGACGCACCTTGAAACCGGGGACAATGAATCGTACAAGCCGCTGATTGAGGAGACGACGCCCTCGGATCCGATGACGAACGTCGATTTTTCGAAGTTCAAGCATGACGGACCTCGGCACCAGAACCTGCCGTGTCTTCTCTGTCATCAGCGGAATGACGAGTCGACCAAGGTCGGATTCGCGCCGCATGTGTCGTGCGCCGGTTGCCATACGCCGCAGTTCAACGACAATTCGCATCCTATCTGTCTGGTTTGTCATGAAGAGCAGGGATCGCCGAAATTGAAGAGTTTCCCGCCGATTCAAAGCTTCAGCGTCAAATTCGATCACAAATCGCACATGTCCGAGGCGAACTGCGCGACCTGTCACCGGCCGCAGGGCGTCGGAATGGACATTCCGAACGGCGAAGCCGCGCACGCAACCTGCTTTCAGTGCCATACCGCGCTCAAAACCGTCGGCGAAAACAACATTGGAAAATGTTCGACGTGCCATGAACTTGGACCGCGTAATCCGATCGGGGATTCAAATTCGACGATAGGTTTCAATTTCGATCACGCGAAGCACGGAAAAGTCGATTGCTCAAGTTGTCACAATCCGGCCGCCGGCGATTCGATGTCCGCGATCAATGTCGCAATGCACTCGAATTCGACAAACAGTTGTGCGACCTGCCACAACGGATCGCGCGCGTTCGGCGCGAACAACTTTTCAAACTGCCGGCAGTGTCACAGCGAGGTCGGGACGCAGAAGACTTTCGGGATCAGGTTCAGCCACACGAATCACACCAAGACCCAGTGCTCGGTGTGTCACAAGCCAGCCGGAAAAACTGGCAATTTCGCCGTCCCGGACGGTCAGGCGGCGCACACGACCTGCTGGCAATGTCATTCGCCGAACAAGGGCGGCGGATCGTTTCTCAGCGGGAAATGTTTCACCTGCCATCAGCCCGGCCAAACCGGTTCGATCGCGGCGTCGTCGCCGGTGATTCCGGGGAACTTTGCCCACACCAAGCACAGTTTCATGGATTGTGACGCGTGTCATACACAGACGGACGGCCGGATGACCGCGCCGTCGGCACTCATGCACAAGGCGCCAAAGTCCGGCACGAATTGTGCAACGTGTCATAATAACGACATGGCCTTTGGCGAGGATTTCCAGAATTGCAAGAAGTGCCATGTCGGCAATAAGTTCAGCAATTGATCGACTTAGGTCGATCGGGAGGTACAAATCGATGAAAAGCAATCGCGTCAGGTTAGTTATGATCGCCGCGATATTTTTCGCGGTTTTCGCAGTTCTTGCCCTGCAGTCAGAAACAGTCGAACGCATTCAGGCGTTTGACGACACGGCCGCCGATTACAAAGCAAAATGCGCGATGTGTCATGGCCAGAAGGCGGAAAAAGCATTTGATCCGGCGAAATCGATTGAGTCCCACGTCGAGATCATCCTCAAGGGCAAAAAGGACAGCCGGCCGCCGATGCCCGGCTACGAAGCCAAAGGGATGACACCCGAGACCGCCAAGGCGCTCGCCGAACACATGCTCGCCCTGCGAGCCGCAGTGGACAAGTAAAAAGACAAAAGGTAAAAGGCAAAAGTAAAAAGGCAGAAACAGGGAAAAAACAAGGTAAAAGTAAAAAGTAAAAAGGCAAAAACAGGGCAAAAACAAGGTAAAAGGCAAAAGTGGAAAGGTAAAAACAGGGCAAAAAGTGGAAAGGTAAAAGTAAAAACGGCGAGTGACGCGGTGACCTAACTTTTCCTACCTCTTTACCTTTTACCTTTTACCTTTTACCTTTTGCCTTTTGCCTTTCCCCTTTTGCCTTTTACCTTTTGCCTTTTTACTTTCCCCTTTTATCTTTTCACTCATTCACTTTTTCACCTTTTGCCTTTTTACTTTTTCACTTTTACCTTTTGCTTTTTTACTTTTGCCTTTTTACTCTTGCCTTTTTACTTTCCACTTTTTCACTTTTTCACCTTTCCCCCGCCAATCGTGACGATTGTCACCGAAGCTTGCGTCGATCCGATTTACAATTAGAACGGCTAAGATTTGAAAACTCGAGTTATCAGACATTTTCATATTCCGACATGCCGGATCATCAGGCGGAGGAGTCAAAAGAATCATGTTTAAGAAATTTGCATCGGCCGTGATCATCGGCCTTTTTGCCGTCTTTTTCTTGACATCGTATTTCTATCGTCCGGCTTTGATCGCGGCGCAGAACCGACCGGATCAGTTGAGCGCGAACACGAACGCGAACCTGGTTCAGCCGGCTGCGACCGACCCGAAGCTGGTGATGCAATGCGAATCATGTCACGGCCCGGGGAAGACTTTGCCGTTTCTCGGGGGCGAGCGGTTTCACAAAGAACCGCATCGCGACTACGAACTCGGATTTCACGCAAAGGCGGCGAATAACGGCAAAAAGGCCGCGTCTTGTGTCGATTGCCATGCCGTCGACGGCGATTTGGCGACGATCATGTCGGCTGCGAATCCGAAATCAACCATTTTCCGAGCAAACATTTCGCAAACCTGCGGTCGCTGCCACAGCGATGCTTCGGTTGTTTCGAACGGAAGCGGACTTTCGACGCGGCCGTCGCTCGCCTACAACGAGAGCGTTCACGGCAAAGCGCTGTCACGCGGCAATCTCAAAGCCGCGGTCTGCACCGATTGCCACCGGGCTCATGACATTTTGCCGGGAACCGCCGACGCATCGCCGATCTCGAAGTTCAACGTTGCCCTGACGTGCGGAAAATGCCATGGCGAGATCTACAAAGAATTCAATGAAAGCGTGCACGGGCTGTCACTTCAGCGTGGCAATTTTCAATCGCCGAACTGTACCGACTGTCACGGAATCCACGGCATCAAATCGCATGCAGAGACACGCCAGACGCTCGGCCTGACCGGCTGTTCGCAATGCCATGACGGCGTTCGGCTGACTCAGGATTACGGCATCGCACCGGGCCGGGTTTCGAGCTTCCAGGACAGCTATCACGGCCGCGCCGGAAAACACGGATCAGACGTCGTCGCCGACTGTGCGAGCTGCCATGGCGTCCACAACATCTTGCCATCGACAAATCCGAAATCGCTGATTCACCAGGACAATTTGGTGACGACCTGCGGTCAGTGTCATATCGGCGCCGGAACGAACTTCGCTGTCGGAAAGGTGCATCTCGAGACGCCGGCATCGCTCGATATCGCCAGTCGCGGCATTAATTGGGTCAGAAATATCTATCTGTTTCTGATCTTCTCGATCGTCGGCGCAATGCTGGTTCACAACGGCGTTATCTGGTACCGGAAGATTGTCGAACGGCGGAATCTTTCCTCCCGGACGGTCGAACGAATGTCGCTCGATCAGCGGGTACAGCACTGGATGCTGCTGACAAGTTTCATCGTTCTCGTGATCACCGGATTCGCGCTTGAATATCCGGATGGATGGCTCGGGTTGCTGGCCGGCGGAAGCGAACCGGTGCGCCGCATAATTCACCGCATCGCGGCCGTCGTGATGATGATCGTCGGCGTCTATCATCTCTTCTATCTGGCATTCAAGAAAGAGGGACGACAGTGGTTTAGAGATATGTTGCCGGCCGGCCGCGACTTCACCGATCTTTGGCTGAACATCCGCCATTTTTTATTCAAAAACGGTGAAAAGCCGAAATTTGCGCGATTCCGATACGCCGACAAGGCCGAATACTGGGCGGTGATCTGGGGAACGATCCTGATGGGCGTGACCGGATTGATGATCTGGTTCAAGGTCGGATTATTCAGTTTTCTGCCACGCTGGGCAATCGATATCGCGATCGCGGTGCATTTTTACGAGGCCGTTCTCGCGACGCTCGCAATCGTCATCTGGCATTTCTATCACGTCATTTTCGACCCTGACGTTTATCCGCTGAACTGGGCATTCTATGACGGAAAAATGAGCGAAGAAATGTTCCGTGAAGAGCACGAAGAAGCCTGGGAGGATATGCATAAACCGGCCGAGGAGATGGAGACGGAGATGGAGACGGAGAACGAGTCCGAAGACTGACCTTTAAGATTGCAATCTTTTAACGTCGGCAAAGTGATTGATCGGCGAGTGCCCCTTACCGATATCTGGTGCCGTCCGTATTGCTTCATTGACGAATCGCTTTGCGTTCGCAACCGCATCGGTAAGCGATGCGCCGTCAGCGAGTCCGGCGGCGATCGCCGCGGCCAATGTGCAACCGGTTCCGTGAGTCGCGGTCGTCTCGAAATACTCGGCGGAATAGCGATGCTCGACACCGTCGATGAAGAGCAGATCGACGGCCTCGCGAACACCGTCCGCTTCACCGCCGTAACGAAAGTCGAGATGACCGCCCTTGATCAGCACCGCTCGCGCACCGAGATCGTGCATCGTTTGCGCGGCTCGCGCCGCATCGTCGGGCCCCAAAATCGAAAACCCGACGATCCGCTCGGCCTCAACCGCATTCGGAGTGACGACCGAGGCGAGTGGAAACAGCTTGTCTATCAACGATTTAAGGGCATCATCGTCGATCAGATCGAAACCCGATGTTGAACGAACAACGGGATCGACGACGAAATTCCTGAATCCGAATTCACGTGCCATTTCCGCAATTTCGTCGATGATTTCGCGTGTCGGCAACATCCCGGTCTTGACCGCGTCGACGTCAAAATCGTCGAAAATCGGCGCCACCTGTCCGCGCACCGATGCCGCCGACTGATTCTCCGCACCGAATACACCCTGTGTGTTCTGGAACGTAACCGATGTCAGCGCGGCCGCACCATAGCATCCGAACGCCGCGATCGTTTTGAGATCCGCGATGATCCCGGCACCGCCGGACGGATCGAGTCCGGCGATTGAAAGAACGATTTTTGGCTTTTGAGTCATGTTCGAAACTTGAAATCCGGATCGTTGAACAGTCGAATCCCCGCGATACCGTCCGCGGCGGCCAGAACATCTTCGATGTTTGAGCGGTCAATTCC
The DNA here is from genome assembly GCA_044229875.1 of Pyrinomonadaceae bacterium. Lineage (GTDB taxonomy): Bacteria > Acidobacteriota > Blastocatellia > Pyrinomonadales > Pyrinomonadaceae > JAFDVJ01. Next base: position 27,104 of record JBGASE010000008.1, read on the forward strand.
TCCGAGCCCGACGATCGGCAGCCCGTCGACTGCGGCTCGCGCGGCGCGCAACGCGTCGATGCCCAGCGATGGCGCTTTTCCGGGCGTGTCAAAAATCGGCCCGAAGACCGCAAAGTCAGCCCCTGCGCATCTTGCGGCAAGCAGTTCGTCGACTGAATGCGTCGAGACACCAATCAGCAGCCCGCTGAAGTTCGCCTTTACCGTTGAGACAGGCAATGATCTTGCGGTCAGGTGAACGCCATCGGCACCTGCGGCAGCGGCAATGTCCGGACGATCGTTAACGAACAACCGAACACCGGTCCCGCGAAGCAATTCAACCGTGCGTCGAGTCAGTTCTGCGATCAACCTGGCCGGAAGCAACTTCTCACGAATCTGGATGTCGGTCGCGCCGGCTTTCGCCGCGACAGTTGCGCGGTTCAGAAAACCCGGAAGCTGATCGAAAAAATTCGAGGCCGTCAGACGGCCTTCGGAAATCTTGTAAATGATCGGACGGCGGCGCATTAGCCCTTGTCATCCCAATCGTCGCGCTCAAGCTTCGCAACGCTCTCATTGAAATGCGCGATTTCCCAGAATGCGATGAAGAGATTGACGATTCCGAGCCCGGTAACGGCTCCGCGAACCCAATTCGATGAAACGGCGGTGCGGATCAGCGGCATGCCGGCTTTTTCGGAAACGAACGCGAGCAAATAATTGTCACCCCATTCGCCGATGCCGTTGAGCCGCAACCAAGGCATCAACGTCAGCGACATCCCCAACAAAAAGCACAACAGGATCAAAAAAATGACGGTCAGTTTCGCAACCATACCGTCAGTATAAACTCATTAGGAATTTCTGAACAACCGGGATTCTCAGCGGGCCGGCGCATACAGCGCTTCAAGCCGTTTGGAAACGTCACGGTAATCGACGTTGACCGCATAGATCTGTTCAAAACAACCGATCGCCTTGGCCTGATCGCCGGCGAGCGCATAGGCGCTTCCAAGCTCATACTGCATCGCGTGACGTTCCTCTGCCGTCAGCCCCTCGGCTTCAAGCGCGCGTTTGTACCACATGATACCGAGGTTCGGCATTCCCTTCTCCATGAAACAGTGACCGAGAAGGTTGCAGCATCCAAAAAAGCGGCGCGTTCCGTCGTTCGGCCGAGTCCGGTTGACCGCGTCCTGAAATCCGCGGATCGAATCCTCGAGCAATCCCATTTCCTTGTACGCGATTGCGGTCTGAAACACCGTTTCGAAGTCGTCGTCTTCAACCGGCTTCGATTCTTCAAGACCAAGTTCGCTCCGGAATTCGTCGAGAAAATCGGCTTGCTTCGCGGGCGCCGGATCGGAGACATAAACCGGTAGAATCTCCGCTGGCGGCGGTGATTGTTGAGCCTTCGTCTCAGTTTCGCCGGTTAACGGCCCGACCGGCTCTTCGATAACATGAGCCACAATCGGTGGCTCATCAAAAAGTTTATGTACCGGCTGCGAGTCGGGTGACGGACTCTGCAATTCAGCGAGCACCGCCTGAAAATCGGTTGCAGAAAAAGATGGTGCTTCCTCAATCGGCGATTCGTCCGCGGCGGTATCGGAAGAAGGCGATTCGAGGCGCGTGCGAAGTTCGTCAAATTGTGGTCTTCTGCCAAATTCGGCTTCGAGCGCGCCGATCGACCTGTCGGCGAGTTCAAGATATCCTTGTCCGATGTAAAATTCGACGCTTTCGATTTCCTGCGACAATCGAAGTTCGTCCGAAGGGCTGAGCGGGGCGGGCTCGGTGGCTTCGGCGATCGAATAATCGGAGATGATCTCCACCTCGTCAATCTGATGATCGATTCCTTGGGCCTTGCCCAGCTGCGCGAGACGTTCTTCCAATTTCAGCCCAACGCCGTTCGAAGTGCCGTTAACCGATTCAGGGGGCGCGAATTCGAAACCGGCCGGGTCTCCGGCAAATACGAACTCCGGCTCGGAAACCCTATTTTCCGACGGCTCATAATCACCTGCGACGAACGTCGAAAACTGCGGTGCGGGTTCGCGCGGGGGCGGTTCGATCGGCTGTGGCGGTTCATAAACCGAGAATTCACCGAGCTCGATTTTGATTTCCTGAAGACGCTTAGCAAATTCGATCTCATGCGGCGCGATCAGGATCAATTGCGTCAGGGCATATTTCTCATCATCAACAGAGCCATGCATCCGGCCGACTTCGGCGAGCCGTTGAAGCGCGGTTCTCAATTCGCGATCGTCCCGTTGCCAGCCATAATAACGGACCAGCAATCTGAGTGCATCGAGTTGCTCAGGATCGCGGGCGACAATCTCGCTCGCCCATTTCAGGAACTCTTCATGTTTGCCGCCGACAAGCAGGTGCTCCGATGACATTGAGAGGATACGGGCGGCGGAGATCAGATCGTCGTGATTGATGTAGAGTTCGACAAGGTCGATGAACTTCGGATAATTTGCCGGTTCCTGTTCGACAAGTCGGACGACCGATTCTTCGGCCTTTTCAAGATTTCCTGATTCCAGATAGCAATCGACGAGAAGATAAAGAATCTCGCGGTTGTATGGCGACTGCTCGAGAATTTTTGACAACTTGCCCGCCGCATCATCGGCATACCCAAGGCGGATCTGCGCCTTGACATAACCGTTCAGCGCCGCGAGGTCGTATTGCCGGATCTCGAGCGCTCGTGAGAACGCGGTCAGCGCCGACTCAACCTGGTTTGTCGCCGCGAGCCGCATTCCGGCTTCGGTGTAGGCCTTCGTCGCTTCGTCTTTTTGTCCGATCTGGACGCAGAATTCGGCTACCTTCAGATAAACTTCGGTATTGTTCGGATCGAGCTTGGCAATCTGTTTCCAGATTTCGAGCGCCTCGGCCTTCTTTCCCTTTCGCTGATACTGGTCTGCCAGATTCGCGTAATGCGTCCGCGCTTCAGCAAACGACCCGCGCGAATGATGAAGCTGTGCAAGTTTTTCGGCAACCTCGACCGAATTCGGATCGAGCCGCGATATCTTGTTGTAAACCGCGATGGCCTTTTGCGCAAAGCCCTGTTTGCTGTAATGATCGGCAACCTGCTTGAAGCAACTGACGGCGTCTTCAATCTCGTTGCCCTTAGCGTAGAGATCGCCGAGGATATTGAGCGTACTGTAATCTTTCGGATCGAACTCGACAACACGTTGATATTCACCGATGGCCGCGCGTATCTTTCCCTGCGAAAGAAATCGCTCGGCACTTCGCATCGCTTTTGTTTTGTCGAAGCTCATTATGGAATTGACTTGTGCAAGAAACTGTCTGGCCTGGAAAGCGAGCTAACGCCTTAAGATGGGACAAAAATAGCAGATGAAATTTCCGGCTCCATCCACAGTTAAGAAATTACCACGGACTAACAAAATGTGTCAACGTCTTTTAACTATGTTTGTCATAAATTTTGCTCGCGACGTTTTGTCTTTTCGGGAGACTTTCTTAGAATCTAACCTGTTGGATAAATAACAGTTCAGCCCCGAATCGTATGCAAGCATTGATTTTAGCCGGCGGTAAAGGAACGCGGCTCAGACCGCTAACGGTCTATACCCCGAAACCGATCGTTCCGTTTCTGAACAAGCCGTTTCTTCTTTATCAGATCGAGATACTCAAGAACGCCGGTATCGAGGACATTACTCTTTCGTTAAGCTATCAGCCGGACAAGATTGAACACCTGCTCGGAAGCGGCGCCGAATTCGGCGTAAACCTGCGATATATCACTGAGCCGAGTCCAATGGGAACGGGCGGCGCCTACAAGTTCGCGGCTTCGCCGAATGAATCGACGGTCGTTTTGAACGGTGACGTATTGACCGATATTTTGGTCTCCGACCTGATCGACTCGCACAAACGAAATCAGGCGGACGCGACGATTCTGCTCGCGCCGGTAGAAAACCCGTCTGCCTACGGTCTGGTTGAGACGGACGATCAGCACCGCGTGCTCCGCTTTCTCGAAAAGCCGAAGGGCGAAGATCTTGCGAGTTTGACGACAAACACAATCAACGCAGGCATTTACGTCCTCGAACCGGAGGTCTGGGAGGCAATTCCGGAAGGCCGGAACTACTCATTCGAATACAACGTGTTTCCCGAACTATTGACCGGCGGAAAGCGGGTCTTCGCGCATATCATTGACCAAAACTATTGGCGCGATATCGGCAATCCGGAAAGTTATCTTCAGGGACATCTGGACTTTCTCGACGGACGGATCAAGGGATTCGAACCGGAACGCGGACTTGAATCGGAGATCGCGACGGCGGCGACGGTCGATTCCCGCTCGATCATCGGCGCCGATTGCGTTGTCAAACCGAATGTCCGCATCCTGAATTCGGTGATCGGGGCAGGCGTCCACTTGGAAGAGCATTCGGTTGTCGAAAATTCGGTCATCTGGCCGCATACGCGCGTTGCCGGCTCGGCCGAGATCAGGGGGGCGATCATCGGCCGCGGATGCCATATCGGCCGGAACGTGACGATTCGTCCAGGAACCGCGCTCGGCGACAAGACCTTGCTGACGGATTACACTCGAATTTGATCCAGCGCACGCTTCAAATCGTGAAATCGGCCGCGTTCGGCGCTTTCGCCGGGCTGATTGGCGGACTTGTGATCGCGATGGCGCTTTTCACGATCCATCACCGGCCGCTGATAACGCTCGGGTTCGCGCTTGTGTTTCTTCTGTTTCACCTGTCGGATCTGCGACGCTTTGCGCGAACCGCAAATTGGCTCGGCTTGATCGGGAGGATCGTCGCGGTTTATGCGATCACCGCATTCATCGTTTCGTTTTTTGTTCTGGCCCTTGGCGGAGCCGAGTCCGCGGGTCGGATTGACGGAATTCTCACCGCCGGATCGGTTGGGATCTCGATCGGTCTCAGTATTTTTTGGAGTCTCTTATCGGATCTCGCGCCCGGATCCGGCTTGCGCCGCGAGATCATCGGAATCGCCCAAGGTGCGGAACTCTTCGGAATTCTGCCGTAGTCAATATGCCCGAATTGCCCGAAGTTGAACTCGTCGCCAATTCTCTGCAACGCCTTGTCGCCGGTCGGCGGATTGAATCCGCGATCCTCAACCGACCGCGGCTTGCTCCGCACTCAACTCCGTCCGAGTTTGCCGAATGCGTCGGCGGCGCCCGGATCCTGGAGGTCGGACGACGCGGAAAGCATATTCTGATCGGCCTCGACAACGGCTGGACGCTGCTCGTCCATCTCCGGATGTCCGGACGGTTCATGCTGCTTGGCCGTGACCGCGACGATCCGAAATTTGCACACGCGGTCTTCTATCTCGGCGACGACGAACGGCTGGTTTTTCAGGATCAGCGGCATTTCGGCTTTATGCGAATCCTGCCGACGGATGGTTTGCTCTCGACGCCTGAACTTGCGAAACTCGCGCCGGAGCCATTTTCGGAAGACTTTTCGCCGGCTTATCTTCGTGCCGTTCTGAAACGATCGGACCGGCCGCTGAAGCTTGTTCTGCTTGATCAGACAAAAATTCTCGGACTTGGCAACATCTATGCGTCCGAGGCGATGTTCCTCGCGAAACTCAACCCGAAGCGTCGTGCGTCGGGTTTTTCAGCGCGCCGGATCGACTGGCTTTTTGAAACGATCCGCGGCGTTCTTGCCGAATCTATGGCGCACGGATCGACGATGAACGTCGATCCTGAGAATATCGACGGCAGTTATTACGACGGCGCGTATGAATCGAAATGGCGCGTTTATGATCGCGAAGGCGAGCCGTGCGTCGAGTGTTCAGCCATCATCCGCCGCGTAATTCAGGGCGGACGATCGACCTATTATTGCCCGTCGTGCCAGCGATAATATTGACTTTAACCCCAATTGAAAGGAGACTTCGGTCGTGATGAAAAGTAAAACGATACTGATATTCGTGCTTTCGCTGATTTTTCTGATGCCGGCCAACGCGCTCGCATGTGCATGCTGTGCGGAACCCGGAACCTATATGATCTGGTCGGGAAAGCCGTGGGACTTTGATCTCGAAATCCTCGAAGGAATGGAGTTCGGGAAAAAGGCGACGCTGTTTCTGACTGAGGCCGATTTCGAGATCGTCAAAGGTCTTGACGCGATCAAGGAAGATCTCGAAAAGGATTACACCGGTGAAATGGATCTGATCGCCGGATTCAAGGCCAAGACATGGCGGTTTACGGTTGCCACGAAAAGCGGTAAAACGGGGGTTCTCGAACTGCCGATGCCGCTTCAAATGCTGAAGTTCAAAGTCGATATTCACGACGGAAAAAACGGCGGCGGCGGCGGACCGTTGCTCTATAAGGAATTTCGATTCAAGGGAAAAGTCCGAAGCGGCTCAGGTTTCTTCCGCTCCGGACTCACTTCCCCGGCCACTTATTTCCTGGTGTTTCAGGGCCGCGGCAACGGTTGCGACAATATCGAGGATTTCTCGAACTGGCGACTTGAGATCGAGGGCCGCAAGGCTGACTACGCGTTCTTCGGCACGCTCAGTTCCGGCGCACCGGCCGATGATCAGGCGCCGAGCGAAAGTGATTGACGGACGCGACCGAGGCCGCGGCGGATATGAGTCTTGACGGTCCCGAGCGGCATCCCGACTCGCTGCCCGATCTCGCCGTGCGACAATCCTTCGAATACACTGAGAAAGATCAATTCGCGCTGTTCCCGGCGCAGATCCTTCATCGCCCGCGTCGCGCGTTCGGCCTCTATCCGGTTGTTGAGACTTTCTTCGAATCCCGTGCGGCGCGGCACCTCAAGAACGTCGTCGATCGAGACTGCAACCGGCCGGCGATAGGATTTTCGAAGCCGGTCGATCAGCCGCCGTCGGGCGATGGTCGAAATAAACGTCGATTCGGCCGCTTTTGCCGAGTCGTATCGTGAAGCGTTCAGCCAGATCTCGGTCATGATTTCCTGAACCGCGTCTTCCGCATCCTCATGGCGCGGCGTGAATTTTCGGGCGAGCGCCCAAACCAATTTGCCGTATTGTTTAACGCAATCATCAAATGCCGGCGTCTCTCCCTTCGCCATCCGCGCCAAAATGTTTGATTCTTCGGTATTCGTTTTCATTGTCGGTTTCCCTCGTTTTTTCCTTTCGAAATCAGTTCTCGCCGCATAACGCGGAAGAAGATCGGGAAAACCACAATCGAAATTATTTTTTTTTGATTTTTTTTTGAAGACTTTCAGCAACTCTGATCGAGCGCGTCGATAAACGGTACCGAGACCGTTTTTTGATCGGATCTGGGTTGATCTAACGCCCTCACACCGGGGCGAGCGGATTCCATAATCCTGATCGATCATTCTTTTTTGGAATCGATGCCGACAAATGCGGTAAAATCTCGGAACTGAATCCAATTACTGTCGACTATCGAACATGACCTTTGCGGGCAGAGAAGAAGTAACGAGGCTTTTGCAGGATTTGAACGCCGGTGACGATCGCGCTGCCGACGCTCTGATCCCGCTTGTTTATTCCGAAATGCGAAAACTGGCGGCGCATTATCTCAAGTCCGAACGCGTCGGCCACACGCTGCAGCCGACCGCGCTTGTCCACGAAGCGTTTTTGAAGATCGTCGGGCAAGAGACCGAATGGCAGAACAGAAATCATTTTTTTGCGATCGCCGCAAATATCATGCGCCGCATTCTCGTCGACTACGCACGCGGACGACACGCCGAAAAACGCGGCGGAATGGCGGAGAACGTCGCGCTTGACGATGCCTTGATGTTCGCCCGCGAACGCCCGGCGCAGATCGTCGCTCTCAATGAAGCCCTCGAGGAATTGGCATCGATCGATCCGCGCCGCGTCAAAGTTGTCGAGATGCGTTTTTTCGGCGGCATGAGCAACGAGGAAATCGCGTCCGTCCTCGGCGTGCATACGAATACCGTCGTTCGGGACTGGAATCTCGCGAGGGCCTGGCTCAAGAGCAGATTGTAAGAACGCGGAACTCCGAAAACTGTGGATAACTGGCAGGAGATAAGCAGGATTTTCAATGACGCACTGGCAATCGAACCCGGTGCGCGGCCGTCGTTTCTGGACCGCGAGTGTCCGGATCCGGCAGTCAGAGCCGAGATCGAGGCGCTCTTGTCTGCACACGATTCTTCCGACAGTTTCATCGATTCTCCGCGGGCTGCGATCGAACCGGAGAAGACGCAATCAATCGAGAGAAATCAACGCTTCGGATCATTCGAGATCATTGACCGGATCGGGGCCGGCGGAATGGGCGTCGTGTATCTCGCCCGCGATCTCAAACTCAACCGCCGGGTCGCGCTCAAATTCCTGACGCTTTCAGACGAGAATTCGAACCGCCGTTTCCTTCGGGAAGCGCAGGCTGCGGCTGCGCTCGAGCATCCGCATATCTGCACGATTCACGAGATCGGTCAGGCGAACGGTCTCGATTTCATTGTCATGCAGTATGTCGAGGGCCGGACGCTTTCAGACCTCATCAAATCGCGTGAAATCGGTCTCGGCCGCGTTCTCGACATCGCGATCCAGGTCGCGCAGGCACTCGGCGTCGCCCATGACCGCGGCATCATTCATCGCGATATCAAACCCGCAAACATCATCGTTTCAGCCAATGATCAGATCAAAGTGCTCGATTTCGGACTCGCGAAACGGATCGAAATCGACAGCGAATCGGGCGATTCCAGTCTCAAGACCGTACTCAGTCAACCGGGCCTTGTGATCGGGACCGTGAATTACATGTCGCCCGAACAGGTTCGCGGCGGCGACATCGATGTCCGGGGAGATCTTTGGAGCCTCGGCGTTGTAATCTACGAAATGATCGCCGGACGGACACCGTTTTCGGGCAATACGACGGTCGAAAAGCTCGCCGCGGTTCTCTATCAGGACCCGCAGCCGTTACCAGGTATCCCGATCGCGCTTAAGAACATCGTCTTCCGTGCGCTGACAAAAGACGCCGATCAGCGTTATCAAACCGCGGCCGAGATGATCGAAGACCTGCGCGAGGTAAAGTCGGAGATAGACTTCGCCGAGCAACTTCAGATGCACGCTTCGAGCGGCGCCTCGTCCGATGAGATTCATGAGACTCTGACGCAATTTCTCTCGGGACAGACTCCGGCCGTCAAAAGGAGCCGAAGAATCAAACGGTTTGCGATCGGCGCCGTCGTTCTCGTCGCCGCGCTGGCCGCAATCTGGTATGGCCTCAGGAATTATCGTTTGAATGCAGCCGCTGCCGATTTGGCAACGGCGGAGGAACTAGCCCGCGCCGACCGCAATTTCGAAGCTTACGACCTGGCATTGAAACTTCGCGGCGTACTCCCCGCAAACGAACGCCTCGCCGCGCTGATGCCGACGATTTCGGTCTCGCTGTCGGTTGAATCCGAGCCTTCAGGTGCGCGTGTTTACGTCCGGAGGTTTCAACCGTCGCCGGAAGGCAAATATCCGGCCCGGCAACTTATCGGTGAAACGCCGGTGAAATCGGTCACGATCGCACGCGGGAGCTACGTCCTGGAGATCGAAAAGGACGGATTCGAAAGCGTGCGCCGAACCATTTCGGGCTCGATTCCGCGTGTCGGCGGATCGTTCATCGAGTCGCCGCCGGTCGAGGTTGCAGCAAAGTTGATCGAGTCCGGACGCAATCCCGAGCGGATGGTTTTTGTTCCCGGCGGCGAATACGGACTGGTGAATTGGTCTCGGTCGACCACTTCAAAGGTCACTCTCGACGATTTTTTCATCGATCGAACTGAAGTCACAAACGCTCAATATAAAGAGTTTATCGACGCCGGCGGTTATGTTCGACCAGAGCTTTGGAAAGTTCCGTTCGAGCGTGAAGGGCGCCCGGTTCCGATGTCTGAAGTTCAAACGTTGCTCAAGGACAAAACCGGTCTTCCGGCGCCGCGATCATGGGTCAACCAGACGTTCCCGGCCGGGACTGAGTCGCTGCCGGTGACCGACATTACCTGGTATGAAGCTGCGGCGTACGCCGAGTTTCGCGGAAAGAAATTGCCGACCGTCTTTCAGTGGGAAAAGGCGGCCCGCAACGGCATGTTCGACCCGCGATACAACGCGATGCCGTGGGGATTTATCAGACAGGGCGAAACGACCGACGGCCGCGCAAACTTTCGCGGCACAGGCCCGGTGGCGGTTGATTCGAATGAGTTCGGAATGAGCCCGTTCGGCGCGCTTAACATGGCCGGAAACGTCTCCGAATGGACCGCGAACGAGAGCGACGAGGGATTTGTCACAAGCGGCGGGTCATGGAACGATCTCGCTTATTCGTTCGGCGATTACGGCATTTATCCCGGTTTTTACACGTCGAACCGGATCGGATTCAGGTGCGTCACAACCGCATCGACCCGCGATCAGGGATCGGAAATAATTTCGCCGACGGTGATCCCGGTTTACCGGCCGTCGTCCGACGCCGACTTCAAATCCTGGGTCTCGCATTACCAATACGACCGAAAGCCTGATGTCGCGAAAATCGTTGAAACGGTCGAAACCGATTCGTGGACGCGTGAGAAGATCACGTTTCCATCAGACGGCGGAGAGACCGCGACCGCTTGGCTTTATTTGCCGAAAAACGCCTCGCGGCCGCTTCAGGTGATCCATTATGTGCCTCCGGGCGACGTGGTTCGCGGGTTGCTCGGGCTCGATGCGTCGGTCGAGATGTTTGCGGCGCCGTTCATCAAATCGGGTCGTGCCGTCGTCGCGATCTCACTTAAAGGCTATACCGACCGGCCGTTTGTGCAGGGTGTCGCGATCCCGGACACGACGACAGTCGAATTCCGGAAGCAAATGGTCAATTGGATCACGGATCTTCGCCGCGGAATCGATTACCTTGAATCACGGCCTGACATTGACCGTTCGCGGATCGCCTTTCTCGGAATTTCGAATGGAGCGAATCTCGGCCTGATCCTGACAGCGGTCGAAAATCGTTACAAATCGCTGGTTTTTGAAAGCGCCGGGCTCGAGGCCGAGTTTCGCAGCCGGATCGCCGAAACATCTCCGATCAATTTCGCCTCGCAGATTAAGACGCAGAAACTTGTCATCAACGGACGATTCGACGAGACTTTTCCCTTCAATACCGATGCCAAACCGCTGTTCGAACTGTTGCGGGAGCCGAAAAAGATCGTCATTTACGATGGCGGCCATATTCCGTCGCCGGAGTTCTTCGTTCCGACGGTCAATTCGTGGCTTGACGAAACGCTGGGCCCGGTCTCGCGCTGAACCAGCGTTCGGCGGCTTGACGCTTGACACTGCTCGATCCAAAACGCAGAATCTACTTATTCAATCGTGGTGAGTTAAGGCAACTTGCGGCCACGTTAAACAAACCGCTAAACAGCTGAAACTTGAAGATTTTGCAACGAGTCTCGCTGTCGGCGAGACTTTTGATTTTCCGGCCGTCTATGGAACGGTCCCGAATGAAACGACATGCGCAATTTCCGAAACCTGATCGAATCCGACGGCATTTATGTCTTCGACGGCGCGATGGGAACACGTCTTTACGAAAAAGGCATTTACATCAATCGCTCTTATGACGAACTGAACCTGATCAACAAAGATCTTGTCCGTGAGGTTCATGAGGAATACGTCAGAGCCGGCGCTGAAATAATCCAGACAAATACGTTCAGCGCGAATTTCCACAAACTCCAGCAGTTTGGACTCGACTCACAACTGCGCGAGATAAATCTGTCGGCCGCACGGATCGCGCGTGAAGCGGCTGGTGAAAAGGTGTTCGTCGCCGGCACGATCGGGCCGCTCGGACTTCGGATCGAGCCGTACGGGCCGACGTCGTTCGCCGAAGCAAGGGCGATGTTCAAACAGCAGGCCGAGGCTCTGCTTGAAGGCGACATCGATCTTTTCGTCCTCGAAACCTTCGCCGATCTTTCGGAGATCCAGCAGGCGATCATCGCGGTCAAGGAAGTCTGCGATCTTCCGATCATCGCGCAGATCGCGATCCAGACGGACGGCAACACCGTTTTCGGCGCGACGCCCGAGATCTTTACGCAGCGGCTGGATGAATGGGGCGCGGACGTCATCGGGCTGAACTGCAGTGTCGGTCCGGCGATGTTCCTGAACGCGCTCGAAAAAATGCGTGAAGTCACCGACAAGAAGCTCTCGGCGCAGCCGAATGCCGGACTGCCGCGCGACGTTCAGGGCCGGCAAATGTACATGTGCTCACCGGAATACATGGCCGAATTTGCGCGAAGGTTTATCCAGGTCGGCGCGAGTTTCATCGGCGGATGCTGCGGCACGACGCCGGCGCACATCAAGCTCCTGGCGGACGCCATCAGATCGGTTTCTCCGCGGATGATTCCGAATCATTTCACCAAACATCCGGTGACGGTCAGCGAACTCAAGCCCGAGGATGTACACGTGGTCGCCCCCGAGGATCGGTCGAACTGGTCGCGCAAGATCGCCCGCGGCGAGTTCGTGACTTCGGTCGAGGTTCTTCCTCCGAAAGGCTGTGATGCCGAGAAGACGCTCGAATCGATCAAGCTCCTCAAGGCAGCGGGGGTTGACGCCGTAAACATTCCGGACGGCCCGCGCGCGCAGACGCGGATGAGCGCACAGGCGACGGCAGTGCTTGTCGAACGCGAGATCGGGATCGAGGCGGTGCTTCATTACTGCTGCCGTGACCGCAATCTGCTCGGAATGATGTCGGATCTTCTCGGCGCGGCCGCGCTCGATCTGCACAACCTGCTGATCATCACCGGCGATCCGCCGAAAATGGGACCGTATCCGGATGCGACCGCCGTTTTCGATATTGACTCGATCGGGCTTACGAACATGGTCAACCGGCTCAATCACGGGCTCGATCTGGGCAACAACCCGATCGGCCGGCCGACGGCGTTTTCGATCGGTGTCGGGGTCAACCCGGGCGCGGTCAACATGGAAGAAGAGATCAAGCGATTTGAATGGAAGGTCGAGGCCGGCGCCGAATATGCGATCACGCAACCCGTTTTCGACACCGAGCAGTTGCGGGGCTTCCTGAAACGGATCGAGCATGTAAAGATTCCGATAATTGCCGGGATCTGGCCGCTGATCAGCTATCGGAACGCTGAATTCATGCACAATGAGGTACCGGGCGTTAACGTCACCCCGGACATCCTCGAACGCATGCGCGCGGCTTCGGAAATCAGCAAGGAAGCGGCGCGCGACGAAGGCATCGCGATCGCCCGTGAATCTCTGGCGGAAGTCCGGGACGTCATCGCCGGCGTCCAGGTTTCGGCGCCGTTCGGCAACGTCAAATATGCGCTTCAGGTATTTGAAGTACTGGATGAGTTCAAGTCGCGTTCGACTTAACGGGCTTACCGGCCGTTGGACGGGTGATTGATGACACGGACAACACCGCGCTCGATTCCGTCGGGATTGTCGGTCGGCGGTTCGACTATCGAAAAGCGGTGATTGAAACCTTCAGCGGCGGTGGGGTAAGAGCGCCACTCGTATCGCATGATTGCGCCGTCGTGGAATTTGTAGAGACGCTCGATCCGGGTTTCGGGCTCGTAAACGATCGTTTCTTCGGCCGCGATCTGCGGCAGATCGTCCGACATGATAATCGCGACGTAACTCTCAGCTTTACTCATTGCGGTTTCAGCACAATCTTTCCAAATGCTTTGGTTTCAATAACTTCATGATGCGCTGTCGCGGCATCGGCGAGCGGGAACCGGCGACCGACGACGGGTTTCAGATAGCCTTCCGAAAGCCCCGTAAATATCGCTTCGTGGATTGACGTCATCGTGGCATCACTCGCGTTGAAAAGAGACAGGCCGTGGATCGACGCATCTTTGCCCATCGTCAACCTCGGGTTGAAATCAAGACTCCCGCGGTTGCCGATAACGACGATCCGTCCGAACATCTTGAGAACGTTGAAGTCATTGACGAGATTGACGTTGGCAAGCATTTCGAGAATGATTTCAACGCCGTCGGTCGCTTTCATGACCTCGTCCAAATATCCCGGTGTTGAATGGTCGAACGCAAAATCGGCGCCCTGTTCGAGCACAAGCCGGATTCCGTCAGCCGATCCGGCCGTTCCGATAACGGTCAGTCCCGCGTTCTTCGCCCACTGAATCGCGGCGATCCCGACAGCTCCCGACGCGCCGTGGACAAGTACCGTTTCGCCGGCCTTCGCCGCGGCCTTTTCGAACAGTCCGCGCCACGCGGTCGCGTACGGCACGAATACGCCGGCCCCTTCGTCAAAACCGACGCATTCCGGCAATCGATGCACCTGCGATCGGTCGCACAGCGCGAATTCGGCATATGTTCCGGTGATCGAACCGGCGAGATAAACACGATCGCCGATCCGGAGATCCGTAATCTGCGAACCGATGTCGGCGACAACTCCTGAACCGTCCTTTCCGGGTGTGAACGGCAGCGCAGGCTTGATCGCATGCATTCCGGAGCGAATATAGGTGTCGACCGGATTGACGCCGGCCGCCTCGATCCGGACCAAGACCTGATCAGCGCCGACCGGAGGCGGATCGACGTCCGCCAGCGCCATCACTTCAGGCGGCCCGAATTGTTTGACCAGAATTGCTTTCTCCGCGAGCTTCTCGCGGCTGATATTCCCGCCGACGTATCGCTCTTGCTCTTCACCGTTCTTGAACAGAATCAGCGTCGGGATGCCACGGATTCCGTATCGCTGCGGGACGTTGATGTTTTCATCGACATCCATCTTGAACACTTTTGCTTTTCCTTCAAATTGTTCAGCGACGGCATCGACCGTCGGCGCGATGACACGGCACGGACCGCACCACTCCGCCCAAAAATCAACCAGTACCGGCTGATCCGACCCCAAAACGTACGACTGAAAATTCGAATCGCTGATTGCACTTGTAAAATTTCCCATTGATGCTCTCCCTTAATATGACGTCTATTATAACCGTCGCGGGGTTTATCCCGCAAAACTGAAGCAATTGTAACTGTCCATGTTACAGTTGTCAAATCGAATCTAATTGTTGACCGCTTTCATGTAGTCGGCCGGATACCGAAGGCCTGAAACAAGGCCGGACAACGGTTCGAGTTCCTCGATTTCGGCTTCCGTCAGATTGATAGCAAGCGCGCCGACGTTTTCTTCGACCCGCAAAGCCTTTTTCGTTCCGGGGATCGGGACAATATTCGGGCCGCGACCGATTACCCACGCGAGCGACAACTGCGCCGGAGTGCATCCCTTTCGTTGGGCGATTCCCGCAACCGTTGCGGCAAGCTCGATGTTTCGCTGAAAGTTCTCGCCCTGAAACCGCGGCGTGTTGTGACGATAATCGTCGTCCGACAGATCATCGGTATTCCTGAAACGACCGGTCAGAAAACCGCGGCCAAGCGGCGAATATGCAACCAGCGTGACGCCAAGCTTGGCGCAGGTGTCGAGAATCTCACCTTCGACATCGCGCGACCAGATCGAGTATTCCGACTGCAGTGCGGAAATCGGGAAAATCGCCGACGCGCGGCGGAGAGTTGCAGCCGACGCCTCGGAAAGACCGAGATATTTGACCTTTCCGTCCTCGACGAGACGGCTCATTTCGCCGACGGTGTCTTCAACCGGGATTAACGGATCAATCCGATGCTGGTAATAAAGATCTATCTCGTCGACGCCGAGGCGCCGCAAACTTCCCTCAATCGCCTTCCTGACGTATTTCGGATGACCGTTGATTGCCCGTTTCGTCCAATCGGCCGGATCGCGTTCAATACCGAATTTGGTTGCGATCACGATCTTCTCCCGCTTCCCTTTGATGAACTTGCCGATCAGCTCTTCATTCGAGAACGGGCCGTACATATCGGCCGTGTCGAGAAAGTTGACGCCGAGATCGAACGCGCGTCCGAGCGCCGCCATCGATTCCGCTTCGTCCGTCACGCCGTAGAATTCGGACATGCCCATGCATCCAAGGCCGATGGCGGAGATCATCGTCTCCGATCGGCCGAGTTTTTTGAATTTCATGTGCTTGAGTATAGTCGAAATCGGGCGCGTTTCAACGCGGCTTAGGCTTGTTGAGGCTCTGCCAAAACCGGCGCTTCGTCCGGGATCATGAAATTGAGAAGACGTTCGGCGGTCGGGATCAGGAACGCACAGGCGGCAACACCGATGAGGTTGAACATCAGATGGGCATTTGCGATCTGACGTTTGATATCGGCTCCGAACGAGGCAAATTCGACGATCGAGACCAGCGAACCGAACAGTAGAAGCCCGACGATAACCGAAACAAGGTTGAACGCAAAATGAAAGAGTCCGGTCTTGAGTGCCGGACGGGTTGAGCGTACGGTCGCGAGCAGCGTGTCAGCGCAGGTGCCGAGTTCGGCACCGAGCATCACCGCGATCGCCGCCGGCAGCGTGATCAGCGATTGTTTGGCAAGCGTGATCGCCAGTGCTACGGTCGCCGACGAACTTTGGATGACCGCCGAAATCCCGGCACCGGCCAGCGCGCCGCGGATCGGATCTTCAAAACTTAGAATCAATTCCTTAAAGTATGCATGCGTCTTGAGCGGTTCAACGGCAAGTTCCATGACGTGCAATCCGAAAAACATCATCCCGAAATAGAAAAGCAGTGTGCCGGCACGGGCAATCATCGGACGCTGAAATATCAGAAACGTCGCGAATCCGACTGCGAGCGCGATCGGCGCGAATTGCGCGACATCAAAGGCGATGATCTGGCTTGAGATCGTCGTGCCGATGTTGGCGCCGAGGACGATGCCCATCGACTGCCGGAACGTGATCAGGCCCGCCCCGACCAGAACGATGGTGATGATGATCGCCGCCGAACTCGATTTGAGCACGACCGTCGCGACGATTCCGGTTATGATCGCGGTCAGGATATTGCGCGTAAACCGCGCGACAAAATCCTTCATCCGATCGTCCGCCCACTCGCGGATGCTGGACGATAGCTTGCTGATCGCGTAGAGAAAAAGAACCACGCCTCCGATTAACCCGAGAACAACTTCCATAGTTCAAAATGCCGTCTGCTTGATTAACTTGAGCTTAGCATTCCGAAAATACGAAGTTGTTACATACTCCTTAACTTTGCACGCGCTTGCCGAATCGATCGATTCCGGCGTTCCGCGAGATTCCGGCGACCTCGATTTCAGCAAACCGCATCCAACACTTTGCCAATGCCGAGCGTTCGGCAATAATGTTTAGAAATTATGAAAAAGCGCCTTTTTGCGATCCTGTTGATCGCCATCGGATCAATTGCGTCTGCGGGTCAGAACAAGTTTGAGGGGTATAGCATCTACCTCGACGCTCCGGATTCTCACCGTGTCGCGACCTGCGCGACCCGATTTTCCCCGCCAACCACCGCGATCACGATCTCGGATCTTGACACATCGACACCGATGAACGTCAAGGCGTGTGACGGTTCGGGGACGTCGCTGACGCGGGGTTCGGGTCAAACAGCGTCAATGAAAATCAATCCTTCGACGATGAAGTGGTGTTTTCAGGGCGAGGACAAGCGTTACCGGATCTCGTTCGCCGGTGATCAGTCTGTTAGGACGGTGATCTATGATTGGATCGCAAATCCGGAGGAAAAATCGCTCGGCGAATACAATGTTCGCGACTTCGGTGCGCTCGGGAACGGTCGGACAGACGATACGATCGCGGTCCAGAGCGCGCTGGCATTCATTGCATCGCGCAACGGCGGGGTCCTCATTTTCCCCGACGGCGACTATCAGATCGGAAACATCCCCGGATTCAAGGGATTGACGTTGCCGTCCAATATCACGATCCGCGGCGCCGGCGGACTCCACTCGCAGGCATCGACCAGCGATCTTTTCCGCCGGAGCGCGACCCGCGTGCAACTGACCGTCGCGAATCAGACGCTTTTCAAGATCGGCGAATGCACCGAAAAAGTTGGGTTCGAAAGCATCGAACTGTCGGCCGCTGCGGGACTTCAGCGAACCAGCGGAATCGAGGCTTTGGGAGCTTACACGTCAACACAGAACGTTTATTTTGACAATGTCGCGTTCACGGCGTTTTGGCGCGGAATCTACGCTCACGGGCTCCCGCAGACACAGCTCAACTGGCAATTCGACTACATCAAGATCCGAAATTCGCGGTTTATTTACAACACTGACACGGCGATTTACTGTGACACCCGAAACACCGACTGGAAGATCGAAGGCTCGGAGTTTATCAACCCGAAACGGACGCCGACGCAAGCCGCGAATTCGATGCATTTTGAACGCGTCGGAATGGTCACGATCCAGGACACGTTCGGCGGCGGCTATGCCAATGCGAAAGGCGGGACGTTTATCAATATTCTTGACAGCGGAAATCTGACCGTGATCGGTTCGCAGACCGAATCAATGACCAATTCGCTGGTTTACAATGAAATCGAAAACCCCGACGCCGGTGATTATTCATTTCCGATCACCTTCGTCAACTGCATTTTCGGCGATCCGATTATTTTCAAAGCGCGGCGGACGTTCGTTTCGATCGGAAGTTTGTTCAACGCCGATACATTCCGGGCCGACGAACGCGTCCGGGTGTATTCAACCGGCGACCGATTCTGTTATGACGGATACATTTTGGGCTGCCGCGGCGCCGTCAAACAGAATTTCGATCGGGCGTCGATCATCTTCATGACCGGCCAGCCGTCCGAAGGGCGCGTCGAGGGACATCCGACGTATTTCGGAACCGAGGTGCAGTTCGGCGCCGCCGTTCAATTGCCGACCTTCGCGCAAAATGCGCTTCCAGCGGGAAAGCCAAACGGTTCAATGGTTTACTGTACCAATTGCCGGAGAAACTCGACTCCCTGCCAAGCGGGCGGAAACGGCGCTCCGGCGATGGTTGTAAACGGACAGTGGAGTTGTCTCTGATTCATAAAAACTGACGGATTCACAAAGCGAAAAGATCCGGAGTCGGGAGTCCGACCCCGGATCATTCTTTTGAGGACCGAAAGACCGGATTTCTAACGCGACGATGCAATTGCCGCGACGTCGGAAAGCAACCGATCGATCTCTTCTTGGGTCGTGTATATCGCGCAGCCGATTCGTAGCAGTCCGACGTCGGCGAGTCCGAGTTTTTCGACGACCGTTTGTGCGTAGAAATCGCCGTTTGACGCAAACAGTCCTCTTTCGGCCAGCCGGATCGCAACGGTTTCGGAATCGATCCCGTCGATCGTGAATGACACCGTTGAGGTCCGGGGCATGTCAGGGCCTGGCCCGTAAACACGTACGCCGGGAATTGCCAGTAAGCCCGCCCAAAGCGCACGGACCAATTCAAGTTGCCGATGATGCAACTCTTTGAATGATCGTCCCAACCGTTCACGCCGCGTCGATCCGTCGGAAAGCGACGCGAGAAATTCGACGGCGGCGGCGGCACCCGCGATCGATTCATGGCTCTGAGTTCCGGTTTCGGCCCGGTCGGGCGAATTTTCGGGCGCGGGCCGGAGTTTTGGAAAATCGATCGAGCGAAGCAATTCGCCGCGACCGTAGAGAATCCCAATGTGCGGTCCGTAAAATTTATAGGCAGAGCAGGCAAGAAAATCACAGTCGAACTCTTTGACGTCGACCAGATTGTGAGCGGCGAAGTGAACCGCGTCGACAAACGTCAGAATGCCGGCCCGGCGCGCGATCCGACAGGCTTCACGGACGTCGCTGACGGTTCCGAGCGCGTTCGATGCGGCGCCGATCGCGAGCAGTTTCGTCCGTTCGCCGATCAGCCCCTCAAGTTCGCCGAGATTAAGCGTGCCGCTTTCCGGATCCATCGAAACGAAGCGAACCACGACACCTCGTTCGTTCTCAAGATATCGCCAGGTATCGACATTCGCATGGTGATCGAGTTCGGTGCAGATGATTTCGTCGCCGTCCGTGAATCGTTGGGCAAGCGCTCGCGAAAGATGAAACGTGAGCGACGTCATATTCTGGCCGAAAACGATCTCGTCCGGAGACGCGTTCAGAAAGTCGGCAAGCGCTTCGCGTGCAGATTCGATGATGCGGTCGGTTTCGGCGCTGGTCGGATACGCCCAGTGGGTATTGGCGTTGTGATTCAACAGATAATCCGACATCGCGTCAACAACGGACATCGGAACCTGCGTCCCGCCCGGCCCGTCAAAATAAGCGACCGGGTGCCCGTTGTGCCGCCGGTTCAAAGCCGGAAAGTGCGATCGGATTTCTTCGGTGGAAATTGTCATAACAGCAGATGTCAGTCGTTAGCCGTCAGATGTCAGATGTCAGATTTCAGCGCTCAGACATCGGCAGCGAACAGTAGTCACGAGCTAGCCGTCTGCCGTCTGCCGTCAGAAGTATGAAGTCTGCCGTCTGACGTCTGAAGTCTGACGTCTGACGTAAAAGACTGCCTACTCTTCTTCCTCTTCCATCTCAAGCAGCGATGCGCTGGTCACATGATCGTCTTCACCGGTGCGGATAAGCATAACTCCCTGGGCGCTGCGGCCGGTTTCGCGGATCTTGTCGACCCCGAGCCGGATCAGCTTCGCCTGTTGCGTGATGATCATGATCTCGGAATCCTCCTGAACCGGGAACGCCGCGACGACCTTGCCGGTTTTTTCGGTCGTTTTCATGTTGATGACGCCGAGACTTCCGCGTTTTGTGAGCCGGTAATTCCCGACCTGCGTCTGCTTTCCGAATCCGTTTTCGGAGACCGAAAGAATCTTCTGCAACCCGTCAGGCGATACCGCACAGACGGCGACGCAGAAATCGCCCGGACGAAGATTGACACCGATCACGCCGCGCGCCACACGCCCCATCGGCCGGACGTCGGTTTCGTTGAACCTGACCGCCATCCCATGGTGCGTTGCAATCAGAATCTGCTGTTTACCGTCGGTCCGGATCACGTCGAGCAGTTCGTCACCTTCGTCGATGTTGATCGCGTTGATGCCGTTGACCCGGATATTCTGGTACTCCGACAGCGCTGACTTCTTGATGATTCCGTTCTTCGTGACCATCGTCAGATAGATTTCCTCGCTGAAATCCCTGACCGGCATGACCGTCACTAACCGCCGTTCGGACGACAACTGGACGAGATTCACGACCGCTTTGCCGCGGGCGGACGGATCGGCCTCCGGAATCTCGTGAACCTTGATCTTGAAGACCTGACCGTCATCGGTAAAGATCATCAGATATGCATGGGTTGAAGCGATAAACAGATGTTCGACGAAATCGTCGTTTTTCGCTTTCGCACCGAGCCGTCCTTTGCCGCCGCGACCCTGCTTCGAATAAACCGAAACCGGCGTCCGTTTGATGTAACCGGCGTTCGTCACCGTGATCGCGACTTCTTCGTCCGGAATAAGGTCCTCGATCCGAAGCTCGACGCCGGCATCGACGATCTCTGTCCGTCTTTCATCGCCGAAGTTCTTTTTGACTTCCGTCAGTTCATCAACGATGACCTGACGCAGAAGATGCTCATTTGCGAGAATCGCTTCAAGTTCGGAAATCAGCTTCAGAATCGCTTCGAGTTCATCGATGATCTTTTGGCGTTCAAGTGCCGAAAGGCGTCGCAGCTGAAGGTCAAGAATCGCTTGTGCCTGGATGTCGGAGAACCCGAGCGCGCCGACGACCTTTTCAAGATCCTTGAGGAACCCGGCGAGTGTTTTATCGGCCGGAGCTCCGCGCCAAGTTTTCACCTCATGGAGCGTCGCAAAATTGCCGGTCAGCCAGGCTTTGGCTTCATCGACGGCGCGAGAATTCCGGATCAGCGGAATAATGTAGTCGAGCGCGTCAATAGCCTTGTTCAATCCTTCCAAAATGTGCGCCCGGGCCTGTGCCTTGCGGAGTTCATACTGGGTTCGCCGCTTGACGACCTCGCGTCGGAAATCGACGAAATGTTCGAGGATCTCCTTGAGATTCATGATTCTCGGCTCACCGTTGACGATCGCCAGATTGATGATCCCAAACGACGACTGAAGCGGCGTCAGCTTATAGAGTTTGTTGAGGACGACCTGAGGAACCGCATCGCGCTTGAGTTCGATCACGATCCGCATTCCCTCACGATTCGATTCGTCACGGAGTTCCGAAATCCCATCGAGCTTCTTCTCGTGGACGAGCTCGGCAATTTTCTCGATCAACCGCGCCTTGTTCACCTGGTACGGAATCTCGGTGACGACTACCGCGTCTTTCTCGCGGTCACCACGGCCGATCCGGTCGATCGCCGCCCGTGCACGCATCTGGATGATGCCGCGGCCCTCACGATATGCGCGATGGATCTCCTCGCGTCCGTAAATGAAACCGCCGGTTGGAAAATCAGGGCCCGGAATGAGCTTGATCAGCTCATCGATCGAGATTTCCGGGTCGCGGATCAACGCGATCACGCCATCGATGATCTCCGACAGATTGTGCGGCGGAATTTTTGTCGCCATTCCGACGGCAATTCCTTCGGAACCGTTGACAAGGAGGTTTGGAACGCGCGTCGGCAAGACTTTTGGTTCGCTCAGAGATTCGTCGTAATTGGGCTGGAAATCGACTGTCTCTTTTTCGATATCGGCAAGGACCTCATTCGTCAGCTTCGCCATCCGAACTTCGGTGTAACGCATCGCGGCCGCATTGTCGCCGTCGACGCTGCCGAAATTCCCTTGACCGTCAACCAACGGATAACGCAACGAAAAGTCCTGCGCAAGACGGACGACCGTATCGTAAACCGCCGTGTCGCCATGCGGGTGATATTTACCGATCACGTCGCCGACGACGCGCGCCGATTTCTTGTACGGTTTGTTGTACGTGTTGCCGAGTTCGTGCATCGCCCAGAGCACGCGGCGATGCACGGGCTTGAGCCCGTCACGGACATCCGGAAGTGCGCGGCCGATGATGACGCTCATCGCGTAATCAAGGTATGACCGACGCATTTCATCTTCAATATTGATCTGATTGCGTTCGATTAGATTATCCATCTATTTCCCAATGAATCTTGTAAGTTCTTTTGTCAGTTGAGTTTCTGCAAAAGGTGTGTCCATAAAAAGTTCTGGAATTAAAAACTGTTTAATTGTATCATTATTTTACAGGCTCGAAGCCTGTGACGCAACGTTTGTCGATTCCCGAAGACCAGCGACTCAATTCGCCTCGGGACCCACGAAATTTCGCTCATCGACCAATAAAAACCCCGATTCCCCAAGGATCTGCAATGCAAACGAACACCAATATCAGCGAGAAAGAAGCCCGTCGGATTCAACGGCTTGCACTTGCTCTGCCGGTCCGGGTTGAAGGAAAAATCGACCGCTCGGTTTCGTGGAATGAAATCACCAGACTCAAGGATGTATCAGCCTTTGGAGCCGGTTTTCAGCTCAACCGCCCGGTAAAACGCGGACGGCTCGTCGTCTTGACGCTTCCGATGCCGCGGCAGTTGAGGTGTTATGACCACATGGAGCCGCAGTATCGGATCTGGGGCCTCGTCAGACGCTGCATCACAGTCAGTTCGAACACGACGCCGGAACAATATGCGATCGGAATCGCGTTTGTCGGCAAACATCCGCCGGCCGGATACTCCGATAATCCCTCCAAAATATATGACATCGTCGAACGGTCGGAAGATGGTTTCTGGCAGATCACCGATGCTCCGGACTTTCCGGACGAGCGCGACCTTCCGCGTGAACTCCGTCGCCATTCGCGTTATCCGATACCGATCAGTTTCCTGCTTGAAACGCTAGACGAAGACGGCAACGTTACGGCGGCTGAAATGACTGTGACCGAGAACATCTCGCTCGGCGGCGCGGCGGTTTTTACGTCGCTTGACACATACGTCGGGTCGTTCCTGAGAGTTACCAGCGACCAGTACAAAATCACGATTATTTCCGTAGTTCGCGGAAAGCGGCTTGGCCCTGACGGAATCCCCCGACTTCACATCGAATTCATCGACCATTTCTTCCCTCTCGAAGGAATCGAATAGTCCGTCATCTCGTTGTTTACTTGAAGTTCGTTCGGCGTTTCGCGGGCGGAGCAAACCTTCCGCTTTTGCGACGGATAACTCCCTCAATTGACAATCCGGGTCCGGCTAAACTCGGGGTATCCGACCGCGCCGAAATCCAGTTTCGGATATCGCCGGTTGCCCGGCACTGCAATCCCAAATAAATGGTGGCTGCGACGACGAATCTCCGCTCAAAAGCACTGGACGCGTCTAGACGCAACCAATTCAGCGTGTTAGCATTTTCGCAACGTTGTTGATTTTCAACGATACTTCCCCGATCGTCTTGCCCCCGCAAGTTCAAAATCCACCCCGTCAGCAAAAATAGGGTCTGTGAGTTGATACTCCGGGAGTAGTTCACGATGTCAGTCTCTGCAGGCAGAGAGCCGTCGACACGGCGCGTTCAACGAAAACCGGCACGCCTTCCGGTTACCATCGAAACAAGAACATTCGAGAAAAACACGATCAAAGAGATCACGGGTTCGGTAAATATTTCACCGCTGGGCCTGAGTTTCATCGTCAAAGGAAGACTTGAAATCGGTCAACTGCTCAGACTTTCGCTGCCATTGCCGCCTGAGATGCGACTGTACGAGTCGAACGATCTGACGTATGTCGTCTGGGCGATCGTACGCTATTGCAATGCGGTTCGGATCAATGAGGCGACGGCGCATCAAATTGGAGTTGCCTTCATCGGTCCGAACCCGCCGCGAAGCTACGAGGAAAACCCGTACACTCTCTACGAACTGACCGGGTACGCCGACTCCGGCTTCTGGCGGTTTGCGGAAACCGGCGCGACGATCGATCGGCGAAAACGATGCCGGTACGCGATTCCGATCGAAATCGATCTGATCTTCGACGAACGAGGCGAAATGCCCGCTCATGAAAAGACCGTTACTGAAAACGTCAGCGTCGGCGGTGCCGCCGTCTATTCAAATCTGCGCCTCAAGATCGGAAACGTTGTTAAAGTCGTTGCCGATCAATATAATGTCGCCTTGAACGCCGAGGTCAGAAACGTCAGAAAAGGAGACGACGGTATTCAACGCGTCCATCTTATATTCCTCGACGGCACATTCCCGCTCGACGGAATCGAACAGGCTTAGCTGAGTGAAATCACAGAATCGTCCGATTTGGTACACGCCTCCGCTGATCATGGACGGCGTGCGGTTGTTCGCCCGCGCGGCATCGCGCGTGCTCTGGCGGGTTCGCTGGCTCGGAACCGAAAACGTCAAGCATCTTCCAAAGGGCGGATTGCTGATCGTGTCGAATCACCAAACCTATATCGACCCTTTTTGGATCTGTTCTCCGCTGAAACGCAAATTCCGGTTCATGGCGTGGGACAAATCGTTTTCCTGGCCGATCGTCGGACCGATCATCAAATTCCTCGGATCTTTCCCGGTGAACACCGCTTCAGGCCGGACCAAGGACGCGCTTCGTGAGGCGCTTGACGCACTCCGTGACGGGGCGACGCTATTGATCTTCCCTGAAGGGATACGGGTATTTCCGGATGGGACGCTCAACGAATTTAAGTCTGGTGCGGTGAGAATCGCGCTCGCGGCCGATGTTCCGATTCTTCCTGTTACCGTTCGCGGCGCCCATCGGGTCTGGCCGCAAACTTATAAACGACCGCATTTCAATCGGGTCGAAATCGTCTTTCACCCATTGATCAAGATTGACAAACCTGCCGGAATCATCACCCGCGAATTTCTCGAATCCGAAACCGCTCGGATCGCCTCGATCATCGGATCGGCGCTGCCGCAAAACGAAGATTGATCAATTGTCGTCGGGATCAGGCGGCTGATTTTGTTGTTCCCGTTGGAGTTCGAGCGCCCGTCGAAGCTTTTTCCGCTGAAGCGGGGTCATCTTGCGCCACACTTCGGGCGGAATCACTTGATTCGTACGCGGATCGCGGGGCGGCGGCGATGGAAGCTGCGCCGTCGGAGGCGGTGTCGATGAACGGTTTGCGGCCGGATCTCCGCGGACTTCGTCGATTGAGGATTTTGGCTGGGCTTGAACGGCTTCGTCCGCTCGCGGATCTTCGACTCTTGTCTCGGTTTTCTGATCCGGCCTGGTCACCGGATCGGTCTTCACCGGGGAAGCCGACGGGTTCTCGGCAGCGATCGGCGAAAGATTGCCGTTAACATTTGACTCAGCGTTTGAGTTTCCCGGCTCATTTTCGGCAACCCGTCGGTTTGAATCGATATTGGCGGCCGGGACGTTCGCGGATTTGGACCAGTCCGGACCAAACATATAAACCGCGCCGGCGGCACCTCCGAATAGAAACAAGCTCCCGACCGCAATCGCCGCAAACATCGGCCTCCGTCCCGACGGATCAGTCCGCGCGGCGGTCGCCGCTCCGACATCGCCGGTCGGAATCGATGCTTTCAACTTCGTTTCTTTCGAAATATTCTCGGACAGCGTCTCGGTCAAAACGTCCGACTGCTTACGGATCCCGCTATCGGCCGGATGGACGCGAGTCTCCTGATTGAAGAGATTTGTATCGGGCGCCCGCTCAACAAAAGTCGCAGCAGCAGCGAAAATCTCGCCTTTTGACGCGGCGGAGAGCATTGAACGCATCTCAGCCGCGCTCACCGGACGTTCGTTGGCGTTAAGAGACATCGATTTCGCGAGCACTTCGGAAACCGCTTCGGGCACCGTCAGCACTTTCGAAATCGGGATCGCCGGATCCGGTTTGTCGCTAAGAACGTTCATCGCACGCGTCAGCGCATCGACCGGCGGATTTCCGGCAAGCAGGTGGTAAATTGTCGCCGCAAGGCTGTACAGATCGCTGCGCGGATCGGTTCCTGTTCCCTGAATCTGTTCAAGCGATGCATAATTCCGCGAATATCCGAAGACGCTTTTCGCGGCAGTCGCCGACTCAGGATTCGTCGTATTTCCCTTGGCCAGTCCAAAATCGAGCAGGACAATCTTTCCCTGCGGCGTCAGTTTCAGATTCTGCGGCTTGATATCGCGGTGAACGACGGGCATCACCTGTGAATGAAGATAGTCAAGCGCGTCGAGCAACTGATCGGCCCAATCGAGCACCTCTGAAATCGTGAAACTCCGACCCTCGTTTTCAATCTGTTCGGACAGGTCTTCGCCGGCGATATACTCCATCACCAGGAATTGGCCGTTGCCTTCAATGAAATGGTCGCTGACGCGCGGCAATGCCGGATGCCGGAGACTGTTCAGAAGCCGCGCCTCGCGTTCGAACGCTTTGCGGAACTTATCGTCAGTGAAAAGCGTCTCTTTGATCGCGACCGTACTGCCGAAGCGTTCGTCGGTCGCGATGTAGACCGCACCCATGCCGCCCTGTCCGACCTGCCGCTCGACTCTGTATCTGCCCTGCAATATTTGTCCGGATTCAATCATCGATGCTCTTCAAACTGCCGACATTCTACTACATTTTTCGAAAAAAAAGGCGGGCCCGTTTCGAGCCCGCCAAAATTCGGAATCCCATCGGCGCCGGTTACTTGTAAACCGATGAACCGACCTTTGCCAGATTGTAGACATCGGCAAGCGTGTTCAGCTCGTAACGGACTTTGTTCCAGTTCGCCTCGGTCGCCGCGCCGAAGTTGTAATTTTTCATGTTGCGGTCGATATCGGTCGCGATATTGAGACTCCGGCGGACTTCTTCTTTATTTTCGATCCAGGTGTCCCGTCGATCGAATTCCCGGGAAAGTTCATCGGTCGCGCTCTCAAGATCGCGGGCCCGCTTCATCAGCCAATCTTCGCGACTTGAACCGTCGAGGCGGCTGCGGTCGAGCGATTTGTCGTAATTCTTGACGAAATTGTCGACGCGGTCCTCAACGCGGTTGATGATCGCTTTGACCTCAGCCTTCGTCCGCATCTTGCTGCGCGACTCACGCCGGCGCTGTGCGTTGCTGACATCTGCAAACGTCAAAACCATAACTACCGCAAACAAACCCAACAACATACTTCCAAATTGCTTCTTCATCATTTTATCTCTCCTCAGTCAATTTCGATTATTCCAAAAAATCAATCCGTATTACGTGACGAATCTCCTTCGCACGGTTGTTCTGACGACGGCGATTTCCGAAAAGTCGAACAAAAAAGCCGAAAAATACGAAAAAAACTTTTCCGTAAATTATTACGCAAAAAGCAGTTTACGGACACGTCAAGGTGATTTTCGGCGGCTCACCCGGAAAGCCACCCGAGTGGGTATCAGCAACGATAACCAGCCATGTCGCACCAGATCGCAAGACCTTTCCAGCGTCCGAATTTCTCATAAAATAGTTCGATTTCGCGGTCATCGCAAGCCTTTCCGGACGTGTGCTTCTCGTAGAACCTGGCGCGCAGCCATGAATCGAGCGCAAGTCCGTCATATCGGCCGACAAGTTTGAGCAGATTTTCTGCGGCATAATCGCCGACGCCTTTGACGGACTTCATCAACTTCTTCAAATCCTTCGTCTCAAGACCGGACGCCAGCCACGCTTCCGGATCCAGTTCGCCGCCTGCAACCAATTTGGCGAGTTCGACAAAATAACCTGACCGGTAACCGGCCCGGATTTCGTCGCGGTAAAACGCTTCGGGCATCGACGCCATTGCTTCCGCGTCCGGAAACGCGCGCCGGCCCGAGACAGTTTCGCGTCCGAGTTGTTCAACCAGATTTCCGACCATGATCCGGGTCATCGCCCAGGAACAATTGGTCGTGCAGATCGTTTTGACGAGGTCTTCCCAGACGGTCGCCGACCGAAGCAGGCGGCCGGCGTTTGTATCGGCAATCCATGCCAGACGCCCCGATCGATTCGTCTTTCGGTAAAAATCATCGAAATCCTCGTCGAACCGCAAGAGATGCCCGACCATCGAACGCAGTTTGTCGTGATCATCGATCGCCGATTCGGATTCGATCACGACCATGCCATCCGCTTCCGAGATCGTGATCTCGCCCGGCGGCGCACCCGACAACGAGGCGACATAAGATAAACGCCAATTCTCAAGATCGAGGCTGAACGGCGCAAGGTCGTACCATCCGTGACTGTAAACGGCCGACCTGAAGTTGAAACGTTCGGGCGGTACAAGTTTGATTCTTTCCGGCATCGCGCCTAGAGTGTAGGTCGAACGGGCAATTTATGACAACCGAGCGTTTTTTGTTCGACTAAATCCGCCGCCGGGTCGTCATAAGAATCGTGCAGACTTTTTCCGGCAGGTTTCAAAAGTTTGCGACCGGTGAAAAATGTCTTGTTTTTCCCGAACGCAATCGAATAGAATTGTAAAACATCATTTAACGGCGTCATCCCAACCTGACGTCAGGAAACCAAGGAATAACAGTCGAAGGGAAAACCGCAATTGATCTTTAGGAGGATAAGGGTATGACAAGCGAGGGAGCGCGTCTGATGACGAGCATTCTGCGTACAGGGTTCGTTATCTTGGCGCTTTTGATTCCGGCTTTCGGCCAAGAGGATCCGAATCCGGATTCACCGACACCGGTGTTGTTGACGATCGACGGATCCAGCCGGGCTTTGGCGACGACCGCCGCAAAGGCTCAAAGGACGAATCTTTTGAAGATCGAGGAAGAGTCGTTCCGACCGGATTCGAAGGTCGTGATCTACGTGACCAATATCGAGCTCATGAAGGGCGAAGGTCCGGGTGCGTTTCGGGTTTACGGTGAAAGCGCCGACGGCAGGTCGTATCGCTATCCCGTGATCGATATCGGTCAATCGGATCTTTATCCCGGAATCTACGCGCTGACGTTTGAGCTTAAGGATCAACACGGCTTTTGGGAAAACCCCGCCGACGGCGACATCCTGATTTCGATTGCATGGCGCGGCCTGGTCAGTAATCGGGTCAAATTCGGCTTCGGCAGCATCGGCGGCAAGGTTGACGAATCGAGCCTCTCCGCGGCGCCGGTTTCGGATTATCTTTTCAAATCGCCGAAGACCGAACCGGCTCCGGAAAATTACGTCGGATATCTTTATTCAGGCGATCGCGTCCGGTTCATGGAACAGGCGACGTTCGGCCCGACGCCGGCACTCGACACGCGCATTCGCCGCATCGGGCTTCGTACCTGGCTCGCCGAACAATTCGACGCGCCGTATCCGTCCGCTTCGAACCCGTATCCGAACATCGCGCTGATGCCGATCAACGTTCCGACCACCTGTGATGGCGGCGCTGACGATGTCCCGGCAAACTGCGGACGTGACCATTACACGATGTATCCGGTTCAGACCTGGTTTTTCCGCGAAGCGTTTTACGGTGAGCCGCAATTGCGCCACCGCGTCAGTTGGGCGCTTTCGCAGATCTGGGTGATCTCCGGTGCGAACGGTGATACGCAACAGTCGTCACACATGCTGGCCTATCATCAGGTGCTGAGCCGCAACGCTTTCGGCAACTGGCGAACGCTGATGGGCGAGATGACGCTCAACGCCGGGATGGGCAACTATCTCGACATGATGCGGTCAACGGTCAACAGCCCGAATGAGAACTACCCGCGCGAAATTCTCCAGTTGTTCAACGTCGGTCTCTTCATGCTGAATCCGGACGGAACGCTTCAGACCGACGGTCAGGGCAATCCGATTCCGACCTATGATCAGGCAACCGTCAATAATTTCACCAAGGTTTTCACCGGTTGGCGTGATTGCCGTCCGGCGGATCTCAACGCGCAATGCCCGAGCAACGTCGCCGGATCACCGAACTATAAGGATCCGATGTCGCTAAATCCGACAAACCACGACATCTCGGCCAAGACGTTGATGAATTATCCCGGGTCGACGACGACCAACATTGCCGCTTGCAGCAACTGCGGCGTCGCGGCAAACCGTTTTACCTACGCATATGCTTCGCTGAATCAGGCGCTCGACAACATTTACAACCATCCGAACGTTGCGCCGTTCGTCAGCAAACTGCTGATCCAACAGATGGTGACGAGCGATCCGACGCCGGCATATGTCGGTCGGGTTTCCGCCGTATTCAACGCAAACCGATCAAGTCAGACGCAACTCAAGGAAGTCGTCAAAGCGATCCTTCTTGATCCGGAAGCGCGCGGAAACATCAAAACCGATCCGCGCTACGGCAAATTGCGTGAGCCTGTCCAGTTGCTGACGAACGTACTTCGGAATTTCAACGTTTCTTCGAACGATCTTCTCGGACAGAGCGACGGCGACATCAACCGATTCATCGCTGGACTCGGTCAAAGCGCATTCCAGTCGCCGACCGTTTTCAACTATTACTCGCCGGACTATGTTGTTCCGGGAACGACGCTGCTCGCGCCGGAGTTCAACATCTACACGACCGGAACTTCGATCGGAAGGGCGAATCTGTTCAATACGGTCTCGTTCAGCGGTGTCGGCGTCTCGTTGCCGAATACACCGAACGGTACGCGCGCCAACTACAACGATCTGGCCGCGATAGCGGCGGCTGATACGACCAGCAACCAACTGCTCGATCATCTGAACGTCAGAATGATGCACGGCGCGATGTCGCCGCTGATGAAGACGACGATTCAGACGGCCGTCAACGCCGTTTCGTCGGCGACGCCGCTGACGCGCGCTCAGACGGCCGTTTATTTGATCGCGACATCGTCGCAGTTCCAGGTGCAGAGATAAGAGAGGTGTAATCATGAAACAAAGCAGAAGAGACTTTTTGATCAAATCGGGTTGCGCCTTGAGCATGACTGCCTTGGCGACGCAGATGCGTCATTTCGGACTGGTGAGCGCGATGGCGCAGGAATCGCAGGATGCTTTGGGTGTCCCGAGCGACTACCGCGCATTGGTCTGCATCCTGCTTTCCGGCGGCAATGACGGAAACAATACGGTTATCCCGAACCATAACGATGGGACGACCAGCAACTACACGGCCTACTTCAACGCCCGTAACACGCAAGGGTTGGCGTTGGCTCAGGCTTCGCTTTTGCCGATCGCCGTTCCGCGACTTGGCGGGTTGAGTTACGGGCTGCATCCGGGGCTCGGGCCGCAGACGATCAACGGCACGACGATCGTCAATACCGGTATTCACGATCTTTGGGCGTCAAACAAACTGGCGATCGTCGTCAACAACGGAACTCTCGTTGCTCCGATGACGAAGACCCAGTATCAGAACAATTCGGTCCAGAAACCGTTCCAGCTGTTTTCGCACTCAGATCAGGTCTCCCAATATCAGGGCGGACGAAGCGATACGCAGTCGTTCACCGGTTGGGGCGGACGGATTTCGGATGCGCGGACGACCGAGGACAATCCTTCGGGACTGATCCCGATGATCACTTCGATCGCCGGCGCGCAGCTCTTTACTTCGGGGCAAACAACGCTGCCCCTTGCGATCGCGAACGCCGGAACTTCTCTGGCAAACGTTCTCAATCCGGCGGGATATAATGCGACGGCTCCGTCGCAGGCACGTTTGGCGGCCTTTAATGCTTTGCGTTCTCAGGATCTGAGTTCGGAGATCGTCGCCGCCGCCAGCAACGTCACGAATTCCGCGATGCAGGCCAACGCCGTTTTCCAGGTCTCGCAGGAGGTAACAGTGCCGTTCCCGAACACCAGCATCGGACAGCAGTTGAAACAGGTCGCGCGGGTCATCAAGAAACGGACGGACCTAAGCGTCAATCGGCAGATTTTCTATTGCCAGATCGGCGGTTTCGACACGCATAACGGCCAGTTGATCAATCAGAACAACCTGTTGATCCAACTCAGCCAGGCGATGCGGGCCTTTTACGAAGAAATGGTCGTTCAGGGCATCGGAGACAAGGTGACGCAGTTTACGATGGCGGACTTCAATCGGACGATGAATCCGGCCGGAACTGGCGCGACTGTCGGCAGCGACCACGCTTGGGGCAATCACATGTTCGTCATCGGCGGCGGGGTTACGGCGGCCGACTTTTACGGTGGGTTGCGACCGGACGGTTCGGGCAACTATTACCCGACGCTCACTTTCAACGGTCCGGACGATGCCGACAGCGGCACCGGAGCCCGCGGGCGCTGGATACCGACGTCGTCGGTTGAGCAATACGCGGCGACGCTGGCGCGCTGGTACGGACTGCCTGAGGCAAACATGAACACGGTCTTTCCGAAGCTATCGAACTTCACGAGTTCGAACCTTGGATTCATGACCGCGCCATAGCGCGTCCATCAACTAAACCTGCGGATCCCGAAAACTCGCCGATCAAAGTGGGTTTCCGCGATCCGCAGGAAATTTAAGCAGTGAGCAGTTAGCGGTTAGCGGTTAGCCGAATATTTCAAGATTTAAGATCGAAGATCCAAGATCCAAGATCCAAGTTCCAAGTTCCAAGTTCCAAAATCGAAGATCAAAGATCAAAGCCCCAAAATCCAAAATCCCTTGACTCCACGGCGCCTGAAACCTAAACTTTAGATGCCGTGAACTTACCGAACTATCTGACATTGGCGCGCATTCTGGCGGTCCCTTTGCTGGTCGTAGTGCTGCTCACGTCATTATCGGATAAGTGGTTTGGAATCAGCGGTTACGCGTTTGCGATCATCCTCTTTCTGGCAGCATCCCTGACCGATATTCTTGACGGGCACCTGGCCCGCAAACGAAATCAGGTTTCCAATCTGGGAAAACTTCTTGATCCGATCGCCGATAAACTTCTGGTTTCAGCGGCGTTGATCGTCCTCGTTGAGAAACATCTCGCGCCCGCTTGGGCGGTCGTCGTCATTCTCGGCCGCGAATTTATCATTACCGGTCTTCGTTCGGTCGCCGCGACGGAAGGAATCGTGATTCAGGCGCAAACCAGCGGAAAAATCAAGATGTGGGCGCAGTGCGTTGCGATCGTCGCTCTGCTTGTCGCGGGTGCTACCGGCGATCCTCCCGTTTCGAACTTCGGCTGGAGCCTCCCGACGATCTTTTTCTGGCAGGTCAACGAGGTTCAGGTCGCTTTCGGCAATCTGACGCGCCTGTCGTTGACGTTTAACGACTGGAAAGTCTTCGGCTATCTTGTCGGACGAGGCGCACTGTGGGTTTCCGTCGGACTCGCGATCTGGTCGCTCTATGACTATTTCAGGTTTTTCATGTCGGCGACAGCGCAGAATCGTGCGAACGATTGATTGACACGTTACCGGATTCGTCCTACTTTTGACTTACAAATTCGACCGATGCTGACCAGAATTGTCTCTTTTATCGTCTTTCTCGCGGCCGTTGTTGCGCTATTGCCCGCGGATCGGGTTGTGGCCGACGGTGCCGTTCAGGTCGTCAAATATTCCGAAAGTTTCGACAGTGTCGCGGCACCCGCGTTCCCTGCCGGCTGGCAGACGTCGTCAACCGGGGCCGGGGCCGGCTTTCAGACAACGACGAACTTGCCCGACACCGCCCCGAATAACGTGTTTTCGCCGAGCCCGACAACTACCAGCAGCGCAACCCTGACATCACCCGCGATTCTGATCACCGGAGCCGAGACGATTTTGAAATTCAAGCACAAGCACGCGCTTGAAACGACGTGGGACGGAGCGGTACTCGAACTCAGTTTGAACAGCGGACCGTTTCAGGACATCATCGACTCCGGGGGCACATTTCTGGCCGGCGGCTATTCCCATGATCTCAACCCGTCGACAAACCCGCTCGGCGGAAGGCGTGCGTGGAGCGGCGCAACGCAAAACGGATATTCTTCGGTCGCCGTCAGATTGCCGGCCAATTCTTTTGGACAATCGGCGCGTTTTCGCTGGATCATCGGAACCAACGACAGTTTCGGTGTCGACGGTTGGACGATCGATTCGGTCACGATCGAAACCAATCCGACCGGAGCCAATCTGAATGCGATTTCTGTTCCGGCTTCGGGCAACGCAAACCCGTACCCGTCCGCGATTCAGATCGCCGGGCTGACCGGCTTCGTCACTGGCGTTTCCGTCTCGCTAGAGAACGTAAGCCATACAAATCCAGACGATCTCGATGTCATGCTCGTCGCACCAAACGGCCGTCGCGTGATACTGATGTCGGACAGCGGCGGTTCGAATGCGGTCACGGATATCGATCTGACAATTTCGGATTCTGCCGCAACACAGTTTTCGGATGAGGGCGGACTTTCAAGCGGCCTTTTCAAACCGACCAACTTTGATTCGCTCGACATCTTTCCGCCACCTGCTCCGCAATCTGGAAACGCTTTTGCCACGCTCGGATCGCTGTTCGGCACGAACCCGAACGGAACCTGGGAATTGTTCGTTGTTGACGATAACGGCGCGGCGTCCGGCTCGATCGGCGAAGGCTGGAGCATCGACATCAAAACATCGGTCAACGCCTGTCAGTTCAGTCTGCTGCCGTCAGTTCAAGCATTCGGCGCTGGTGGCGGCAACGGAAGCTTTCAGATCAGCATTCCGACCGGCTGTTCATGGACGGCATCGACGGCTTCATCGTTTCTTTCCATCGTGTCCGCGCCGGGCGGCGTGAGTTCAGGAAGCATCGATTTTTCAGTCGCTCCGAATACGGTCGGCGCTCGCACCGGAACGATCAACGTCACCGACGGGATCACGGTTCGGACGTTTCAGGCACAGCAGGCATCCGGATGTCCAACCTCTGTATCGCAGACGAATGTCACCGTTCCGGCCGGCGGCGGGGTAGTGAATCTCAACGTCAGCGCGGGTGCCGGTTGCTCGTGGACGGCGAGTTCGCCGGTCTCCTGGATCTCAACTTCGCCTGTTCCGCAATCCGGCAATGGTATTGCGCCGATCACCGTCGCCGCCAATGCCGCGCGCGATTCGCGAACGGCAACGGTTTCGGTCGGGGCTCAATCGGTGAATGTCACTCAGGCCGGCTTGGCAACTGCGCGATTTGATTTCGACGGCGACGGACGCAGCGACGTTTCAGTATTCCGCAACGGCACTTGGCACCTTTCGCGATCGGCGCTCGGCTATACGGCGGTCGGGTTCGGTCTCGCGGCCGACCGGCTGGCTCCGGCCGATTACGACGGCGACGGAAAGTCGGACATTGCCGTTTTTCGCGACGGCGTCTGGTACGTGCTTCGGAGCTCGGACAATCAGGTCTCGACCATCAGCTTCGGTTTGCCGACCGACATTCCGGTGCCCGCCGATTATGACGGCAACGGCGTCGCCGAAATCGCGGTGTTCCGCTCCGGCATCTGGTTCGTGCGCGATCCGATTTCCGGCGGAAGTTCGCAGACACAGTTCGGAATCGGTGGCGACAAACCGGTCGCGTCGGATTATGACGGAGACGGGCGAACCGATTTCGCCGTCTTCCGCAACGGAACCTGGTTTGTCATGCGTTCATCTCTCGGCTTCATTTCGGTCCAGTTCGGCGTTGCGACGGATCGACCGGTCGCCGCCGACTACAACGGTGACGGACGTTCCGATCCGGCGGTTTTCCGAAATGGCCAATGGCATTTGCTGGCGGATTTCCAGACATATTCCGTCAACAACTTCGGGATCGCCGATGACGTTCCCGTTCCCGCGGATTACGACGGTGACGGCCGCGCCGACCGTGCAGTCTTCAGAAACGGTGTATGGTATCTCGACCGCTCGACGCAGGGCGTCGCCGTCGAGCAATTCGGGATCGCCGCTGACGTTCCGGTACCGGCCGCTTTTGCGCAGTAGATCGGATTTACAAACCGCGCGGATTAGTGACAGAATTAGAACCGATGATGCGTCTTCTCAAAACCTTTCTGATCATCTCCGGACTTTGTGCCGCGGCCGGCGCACAACAGCGGCCGTTGCTGACTGAAGATGTCGATATCACGAACACCGGCGCGATCGAGGTGTCGGCGGGCGTCGATTTTCTTCAGAACGTCAAATTGCCGTTGTCGGGGCTTAAGGGCGACTTGACGCGCGTTGCCGATATCCGGGTCAGACAAGGATTTGCGCCGAATGTGGAAATTCAGATCGAGGGGACGATCCAAAACTACCTCGCGATCAATTCTCAGTCGAATCCGTCACCGATTCCGCTCAATATCTCCGGAAATTCGACAAACGATTTCGATGATTTCGTTGTGTCGGTGAAAGTAAAACTCCGAAATGAATCGAAGAATCTCCCGGCGATCGGAATGAAGTTCGGCTATCAGATGCCGAACACGGATCAGGCAAAGGGAATCGGGACAAACACCATCAACATTTTCAGTAAAGTGTTGTTGCAGAAGAAGTTCGGAAAACGGAAAGGAAAGGCCGCCGCGGCCAATATCTTCGGCAATATCGGACTCGGTGTGCTGACGGCTCCACTCGCGAACTTCAGCCAGAACGATGTGCTGCTCTACGGAATTGCCGGAATTTTCAGAGTAACCGATCGAATAAATCTTGTCTCCGAGGTCAATGGCCGCCAAAATACGCGCAACCGCCGCGCCCCGCTCGGGACGGAAAGCGTCAGCCAGTTTCGTGTCGGCGCGCAGATTCATGCCTCCGGCCTGCGGTTCGACACGGCAGCCATCTTTGGCCTGACCAAATACTCACCGAGATCGGGTGTTACTTTCGGCGTAACCTACCAGTCGCCGGCCATCTTCAAACCGGCTCAGTAAGCCGATTTACCTAAAATGTTTGAACTTTCGCCGAAGACTTTCGAGGATTTTCTCGCGGAGACCGAAAAAGGCAATGTGGTGCCCGTTGTTCGCAGCGTGCTTGCCGACCTTCAGACTCCGGTCGGTGCGTTTCTCCAAATCTCGACTGACGCGAGTCAGTCGTTTCTGTTTGAGTCTATCGAAGGCGGAGAGCGCGTCGCCCGTTATTCGTTTCTGGCGTCAAATCCATACATGACCGTCAGATCGAAGAATACGATCACGATCCTTGATCGCGACGGTTCACGAAAAACATATCCTGATCGAACGTTGGTCGAATTCTCGCGTCGGCATTTCAAATCGCTGAAACTCGCGCGTCGGGAAAAACTACCACCGCTTTGCGGCGGCGCGGTCGGGTTTTTCGGATTCGACACCGCGCGTTGGTTTGAGCCGGCGCTCAAGCCCAAAAAGCCATCAGAGCGAACCGACGCAGCGTGGATGTTCTTCCGAAACATGCTCGTATTCGATCGCCTGAAGCAGCGGATCGAGATTGTCTCAACCGTATTTACCGACGATGCAGACGGCAACCCGGACCGATTGCGCGAACTCTATCAGGCGGCTGTGACCGAAACTGCGAACCTCGCCGAGAAACTGCGTTCCGCCCGCCCCGCGCTGCCAACTACAAGACCCAATGACGGCGACCGGCATTTTCGTTCAAATTGGAAGAAGGCCGATTTTCTGGCTGCGGTCGATTCGATCCGCGAACATATTCTCGCCGGAAACGCCTATCAGGTCGTTCTTTCGCAGAAATTCAAGCGTCCGACAAGTGCCGAGCCGATCAACATCTACCGTGCGCTGCGCACAACGAACCCGTCGCCGTATATGTTTTTCATGAATCTTGGCGACGAAACTCTGATCGGCGCGTCGCCTGAAATGCTGATCCGCTGCCACGGGAAAAAGGTCGAATACCGGCCGATAGCCGGAACGCGAAAACGCGGCGCGACCGAAACCGAAGACTGGATCCTGGCCG
>JBGASE010000137.1:0-9325 GCA_044229875.1 Pyrinomonadaceae bacterium
CGTCGGCTCCCGCCGGTTCGCCGATATGGCTGTGCGTGTCGACGAGCCCGGGCATGATCGTTTTTCCGGCCAGATCGACGATCTGGACGTCGGACGACAGGCGGACCGTCCTGGCATCGCCGACGGCGACGATCTTTCCGTTTTGAACAAGCAGAATACCGTTTTCGATCGGAGCGCCGACGATCGGGATGATCCGAGCATTCGTGAATGCGATCGATCGCGATTGTCCGAAGGCCGAAGCCGTCATCGAAAATACGACGAGAAGGCAGATGATGAATTGTTTCATTGATTTTTCCTGATTTTGTCTAAAAGCGTAGAGCTAAATTGCTACGAAATGGTTTGGCTGTCAAGAATCGAGACACGAAATCGTGCGGAGGATTGCTCCGGAAGTGCTCTATGGGGCCAGCGCAACATTCATGATGTCAGCATTTAGCGTGCTTTGGCCTCGGGTGGCACGGGAGTTGAAAGAACCTGAACGCACGCTGCAATTCAAATCAAAGAGGGAGAGACTAAAATGAGAAGATTTATCATTTTGACGATCATCGTATCGTTTTTCGCGGCGTTTGCAGTTACCGGTGCCGGCGCACAGACTAAACGCCGGAAAAACAAGGGACTATTGACGAACCTCGCGATCGTCGGTGGAAGCACCGCAGCCGGAGCCATCATCGGCCGCGGACGAAATGGGGCGATGATCGGCGCCGGCGCGGGATTGCTCTACGCGGCAAGCCGAAAAGGAACCAAACGGCGATACGCCAATGGCAATTATCGACGCGCGGCAAAGATCGGAGGCGGATCGCTGTTAGGTGCCGGAACCGGAGCCTGGATCGGGGGCAAAAAGGGTATGATCATCGGTAGCCTGATCGGCGCCGGTGCGACGTATCTTTATACAAAAAACGGCAAAGACTATTATCGGTCACGAAACGGCAAGATCTATTCGTTTGATCGCTGAACAGGTACGGCGATCCGAAATGTCGTTCCAATGTTCCTTTCCGAAAAGGCCTCGATCCTGCCGCCCTGCGCGGAAATGATCCCGTAACAAACGGCAAGCCCGAGGCCGGTTCCGGATCCGGCGGGCTTGGTTGTAAAGAACGGATCGAAGATCTGCTTCATGTCGTCCGCCGTGATTCCGCCGCCAGTATCGCTCACTTCGGCGACGACGGCGGCGCCGTCAACTTCGGTTCGCAAGGTGACGGTGCCGCCGTCCGGCATCGCGTCGCGGGCGTTGAGAAGCAGGTTGAGAAAAACCTGCGTCAGTTGATCGGCATCGGCGATGACGGATGGCAAATCGGTCGCCAGAGACCGCTCGATCTTCAATCGCTGGAACGATTTGTCGAACGATGCAAGGCGCAGTGATTTCTCGATAACCTGATTGACGTCAACGGCGGATTTTGTCGCCGGGCGAATGCGCGCAAACTCCATCATGTCCTTCGTTACCTGCGAAATCCGTTGGATCTGTCCTTCGATAAGCGTCAGGTTCTCAATCACCGAAGCGTCCGTTGAATCGCGCCGCATGATCTGGATCATCGACGAGATCGAAGCCAACGGGTTATTGACCTCATGGGCGACACCGGCTGAAAGCGTCCCCATCGCGGCGAGTTTTTCGGTCCGGATCAGTTGGTCGTTGAGAAGTCTGAGTTGCTCGATGTCGTCAGCCATTTTCCGACTCATTTCGTTGAATGACTGCGCCAGCAATCCGATCTCGTCGTTGCTCAGACGGCCCTCGACCTCGGTTCCGTACTTGCCTTCAGTAACCCGCACCGCGGCGAGCGTGATGCGCTGCAGCGGACGGGAAAAAGTTCTGACGATCAGCAAAAGCAACAGAAGATTCGGGATCAGGGCCGAAACAACGCTGAAAACGAGATATTTCTTCCAGGCTTCGATACCCATTCCGTCCTGAAACGCCCACCAGACGATCGGAACCTGAAACAACGTGAAGCTGACGATTGCGATCGTCGCGATGCTCAACGCGATCTTGTAGGTGATCGGGAAAAGCCGGAACTGATCCAGCGCGTTTTCAAGCGAAAAAAGCTTGAAGTTTGAGATCGCATAGGTGTAGATCAAGACGCCGGGAAGGACAAAGATCGAACTGTAAGGGA
This sequence comes from Pyrinomonadaceae bacterium, assembly GCA_044229875.1. GTDB lineage: Bacteria > Acidobacteriota > Blastocatellia > Pyrinomonadales > Pyrinomonadaceae > JAFDVJ01. Next base: position 2,097 of record JBGASE010000137.1, read on the forward strand.
GCAGAAAGTAGTAGCCGAAGAACGGAAAGAGGATATTGGCGCCGGTCTTGAGAGCACCGGTTACGCCGATCGCCCAGAGAATTGCCCCAAGCTGCTGTCCTTGCTGCGTCCGACGAAGTTTTCGGTATTTCTTGAATAGCACCCACGCGCCGTAGCCAAAAACAAAATAGACGTAAACGACAAACGCGTATGCCAGCGGTGCAAGATCAATGCGGAAATTGCCAGCCGAAAAACCCGCGCTGTGCCAGAGAAAACCAAAGGCCACGGCCGGAAGAAGCACGGCCGAGGGAGCGAAAATGATCGCTGCCTTACGTCGCGGTGTTCGGGAATTCTCAGGAAAGACCCAGGCAAATACCACCAGCGAGCACTGCATCAGCAACGCGATCGAGAAAGATGCGGCCGCCCACCAGCCGGCGCTGTCGTTATCACCGTGAAAGTTCCAGAAGATGAGATCCTTGATTGTCCAGAGCGCGAGAAATGAAATGAACGCGGCAAACGTCTGGTGTGCACGATTGCGCGGATTGGCGACGAAGACATAGAACCCGAGAAGTACCAGCAGGAACAGCGCAAACAGATGAAGCAGCACGAGCATCGCTTTGATACTAGCCATCTCGCGCGCCGAGCGCAAAAGCGCACGCGTGATCCGATCAGCGATCGATCTTGAATTTTACGCTGACACCGAACGCGTGGACGTATTTGAAGGACTGTCCTCGGTTGTTCTGCAATAGATAAAAGAAGTCGGCCGACAGCGATTTGTCGAACTTCTTTGAGATCCCGGCAGAGAATTCGTTTCGCGTCCATTTCTTCGATTGGAATTCGAAAAATGGCTCGTCAGCGACAAAGACCGATAGCAACTCTTTCTTTTTCGCGATTATCGGAACGGAAAACTGGAATTTGTTCCGGTATCGTGTTGAATCGGACCTGAAATTGCGAAACCGATGTTCTACGCGGTTTCGGTCCTTGATCGAGAACCTGGCAAACGACCGCTCGAGATTGACGTCGATTTTCATCCGGCTCTCCCATTCGCGGATGGTCCGGGTCGGTTGGTCGACACGATACATGTAACCCGGCGAAATGACAACATAGCGGTTGACGCGAAAGTCCAATCCGACGGATACGCGTTCGTCGATCAGCCGCGGTACATTGTTTCCGAATCGAAGCGTTCCGCCGAATGTCAACGCAAGTTTGGTCGTCTTTTTGTCGTTCTTCTTAAGTATCGTGACAGCAACCGACGTGTCGGTCCAAACCTGCGAATCGCGCTCGGGCGGAGCCGATTGCGCAATTCCTGAAATCTGTAGGATCAGAAGTATGCAGAGCGCGAATGCCAGTTTCGTCATGTTACGGAATTGTTACGAAATCGTTACAGATGTAACATACGGCGATTCCGAAAATAACTCAAATTTGACTGGCGAATTAGGCGGCGCGGTCGAGCATCGAAGCCGGATTGGCGGCATTTGGTTCCGCGAATGGAGGACGGAAAGCCCCGGCGTCGGGGAGTGGATGTACGTCACCGACAAGCTGTTCAAGGTCCGAGACGAACTCGACGGTCGCTTTGTCGAAATTCATACGATCGATGAGAAGCAACAGTTCGATCCGCGCCTGGTCACGATGCCGGACGAGGTTCCGAAGATTCCTTCGTTGCAGGCATTGCTCGGCAATCTCGTGCCGGCCTTTCCCGGAGATCTCGGCAAATTCACCGGTGGCGGACACCAGGTCTCCGGAATCCTCGGAAATCTCGAGGCTCAGCCCGACGTAGCGATCGAATGACTCGCGGAATGAAAACAACCCGAATTCAGGATCTGTCGCGGCACCGGCGATCTCCAACGAGCGGCGGATATCGTTGATCTTGATATTTCGCTCAAAATCGCGAACAACCCGCGGGTCGAATCTTGAATCAAAAAGCTTTCGGACCACCGCGCGTCTGCCCGACAGTCGAACAGCATATTGGGGCCAGACGATAAAATTGACCGCGAGTTTCAGATAGAACCAGTAGTTTCTCGAGTGCTCGCGTGAGGTGAATGCGTAGTAGGCGCCGAATGGGGCGCCGCATGCAAGATAGATAATCAGGAGGTCGGTCCACTGCATGCCGAGTTCTGAAGCAAGCGACATGCCAGCTTGAATCGCGACGGCGGATCATTCGCAAAGCGGCGAATCATCGAAAAAAAAGCGATGGTTCGTGGAACAATTCGGGCTCGGGAATCGTTACAGAATTCGCAATTCGCAAAATCGCGTTCAGAGAATTTTTGCAAATTGCCAATGCGTTCGCAAAAATTACGCCAGCGCGCGTCAGATCAAGGAAGGGAAGTGAAATGTCAGAGAAAGGTGTTATGAACTCGAAAAGCAAGATCAAGGTAATCAAGAAAGCCGAGGCCGTACCGGCGAAAAAACCGGCGATCGCTACGGCCGAGAATCCGAAAACGCAGGTGCGTCAAATGGTCGGCAATGTGACGGCGTGGGTCAGCGAACTTCAACAGCGCAAGAGTGAAGAGGCGAAGGTTGCGTTTGAACAACTCTTCGGCTCGCGCCCGCAGACTTCGGGTGTTTAGTTTTTCCTCGTTAATCTCCGTTTTGTGGGTTAGAGGCGGCATTGGCCGCCTCTTTTTTTCGAACGTCGCCAGTTTTGTCATTCATCTTCAAATCTTTTAGACTCAGAGGTGAAAGCCTATGAAGGAAAAGCTTGTAATCGTGACCGGCGCGAGCAGCGGAATTGGCCGCGCGACCTCACTACTGTTCGCTAAGAACGGATATAACGTTATCGCGGTCGGCCGTAACGAAAAGGAATTGATCGCGCTTCGCGAAGATGCCCAGCGAAAAAAAGGAAGCCTCAAGATCCATCTTGCCGATATTCGGGAAACGTCTCAGGTTGAAAGACTTGTCAACGACACCATCGCCGCGTTTGGACGGATCGACGTTTTGGTCAACGCCGCCGGCGTGATTGCCAACGGTACGATCGAAAACACGACGCTCGATGATTGGGATAAAATGATGAACATAAATCTGCGATCGGTCTTTTACCTGATCCAGAAATGTGTCCCGCATCTCGAGGTGGTAAAAGGGAACGTTGTCAATGTTTCGAGCGTTGCCGGAACGCGATCGTTCCCGAACGTTCTCGCCTATTGCGTCTCGAAGGCCGCGATCGATCAGCTGACGCACTGTGCCGCGCTTGAATTGGCTCCCAAAGGCGTGCGGATCAATGCCGTCAATCCGGGCGTCGTGGTCACCAGTCTTCACAAGCGCGGCGGAATGAGTGATGAAGACTACTCGGCATTTCTCAAGAATTCGAAAAATACACACCCGCTCGGTCGTGTCGGTGAGCCGAAAGACATCGCCGAGTTGATCTTTTTCCTGGCATCGGACAAAGCGTCGTGGATCACCGGTGCGACGCATGCGGTGGACGGTGGACGGGCTCAGACCTGCGCCCGCTAGACTGAATCGAACCCGAATGAAGATTGAGTTGCTACCAAGTACGATCGGAAAGGACGGACGCGCCAGCGGAAGGCAGCATCTGTCATGTCTGATCGTTGACGATCGGGTCGCCATTGATGCTGGTTGCCTGGCGCAGTCATGCTCGACTCTCCAGCGCAATCAGGTACGAAATGTTGTCCTTACGCATGCGCATCTCGATCATATTGCGGGTTTGCCGCTCTTCGTTGACGATCTGTTTGCGACAATCCGTCAGCCGATCGTCGTGCATGCGATTCCGGAAGTCGTTGAAGTTCTCGAGCGGGACGTTTTCAACTGGTCGGTTTACCCTCGGTTTTCTGAGCTTTCAAACGAGTTCGGATCGGTGATGGAGTATCGGTCTTTTGCGTCAGGCGACGAGATTGATGTCGCCGGGCTTTCGTTTCTGAGCATTCCGGTAAATCACAAGGTCCCGGCGGTTGGATTTATCGTCGATGACGGCGCGGCAACGATTGCAATCACCGGCGATACTGCCGAACTCGACGGCTTTTGGGACGTCGTCAATGATCGTCGGAGTATCTCGGCACTGATCATCGAATGCGCATTTCCGGATGAACTCGGTGCGCTCGCAGAGCTTTCGCATCATCTGACTCCGCGAAAGTTGAAGATCGAGCTTGCCAAGCTGAAGCACGATTGCCCGATCTACGTAATGAGCCTCAAACCGGCATATTTAGACATTGTGCGGAGTGAACTTTACGATCTTGGAATTGAAAATCTGACGATACTTGCGGGCGGCGAGAAAATCGAGATCGGCCCAGCCTAAACGTCGTCGCGTTTGAAATTAACCGGTTCAAAGGAACTCTGTCGGTGTTCTCCCGAGAATTCGTAGAGCACGACGCGTCCGTTCGGAAGAACTTCCTTTATCTTGAACGTCCGTTCATTGCGTCCTTTTCCCGGCATCAGCTCGGCACGGAACGTGACTTTCATTTCGGGCCGCGCCCAGACGCTTTCACGAATGATCTTCCGATAAAAATTGCGTAAGAATCCCATAGAACTAGTCGTCGGTCTTATCCGTCTTCTTGTATTTGGCGCCGCGCAATGACGGATGAACGCGATCATCGGGCCGGCGCTCGCCGATTTTCGCGGTCGGCGGAGCGGTTGGTTTTCTGATCGAATCCCAAACCGGCGACTTTGTTTTCTTGCGTTTTCGCTCCGTCATTGTTAAAACGATACACTATTGATCGTCTCAAAGTACACAGCCGATAGACCTGAAGATCAGTGAAAAAAAATCCGACGCAGACAATTCGAAAGAATGTGATTCCGAGATCGACCGATCGGCGGATGGTTCGGCCGGCGCGTCGGCCGTTCTGGCTTCCGGCGTCGAATTACTATGTTTTTGCGGTCGGCGTGACAATCGCGGCGTTTTTTCTGATTTGGGGCGCGCTTCATGACACCGAAGAGACTGCACCGTGGATACCGGCGGGAATTGCGGGTGGAGTGATCCTGCTTGGGGCCGTTTTCCTGCGCGAGATCATTTTGCGCAAATACCTCGATCGATATGTTCTTGCAGAAAAATTGCTCGATCAGAATCTTGATCATGCCGCGGTCCGTGCCCGGTTGCCGAAGAAGCAATCCAAGCTGACGATCGAACAGAACGCCGAATTGATTAGGAAACTAAAACGAAAATCGGCTGCCGCGAAGACGCTTGGCCGGCTCGCCGACGGCCACCTTGAGGTGTTCGATTACTGCGACGAATATCTCGCGCTGACAAATCGCGAACTGCAGTCCGTCGCCGTCGGTTCGCCGCGACTCGCCGCGTTTCGCAAAGGACGAGAGATCGCGGGGCAATTGCGTCGTGAACATCTGATGGAATGGGCGGAACTTGAAGCCAAACGTCTTACGAAAGAGGCGCATTCCCGTGCTACAATGACGGAACGTATCGAAACTGCCCAGCGGGCGTTCGACGTTCTCGCAACAGCGATCGAACATTATCCAGAGGATGAAAAGTTGATCGGATCACAGAACGCGATCGCCGAATTGATTGCGTCGATGCGCGTCGGGCACTGGATCGAAAAGGCGGAGCGTGCCGAATTCAAGGGAAATCACCACCGCGCCATCAGTCATTATCAGGACGCTCTTTTTTTTATGGCGAGGGAAGCGGGTAGCTTTCCGGACGCGCGCCACCTGACCGAACGGATTGAAACGGAGATATCCCGATTGTCCGGAAAACTTGAGTCGGAAGTTCCGGCGAACCCCACTTTGAGTGATGATTAGTCAACGTTGTCCAAAATGTTCGAGCAACCGTGTCCGGCGAGGTTACAAGCCGACGTCGATCTTCTCGAAACTACTCTTCCGCTATCATTTGCTGTGCGACAGCTGCAACTGGGAGTTTACCGGCTTTGCCGTTCCCGGTACTGTAAGTTCGAAGCCAAAACGCCGTACAAAACCAGGCAAACCGGTCGATCCGGAATCTGAGAATTGAGATTTCCTTTTCAAAGTATAGTTGGATCCGACGTTCTTCGGCATGGACTTGGGGCCGCCGTGATGTCGTTGATTCTCATCCATACGACCTTCGGCCAGTCGGCGGTTTCAGTGATCGACCTGGTTCATCCCGGCGACCTGATTGAGATCGATGTGCTCGGCGGCGTTGATTTCGACGTCCGCGGCCGACCGACGCCCGAAGGCTTCCTCGAGGGGTATCAGCTTGCGGACGGTTCCGTTTTCGTGCGATGCCGCTCGGTTCAGGAAATTGCCGACGATGTTGCGCGGCGACTCGGCGGAATCTTGAGAAAACCGGAAGTTGAGGTTCGCATACTGGATAGATCGCGGCGTCCCCTCGCGACGGTCATCGGTGCTGTCAAAACGCAGCAGCGGTTCATGCTCAAACGGGAAGTGAGAGTCACCGAGATCCTTGTACTGAGCGGCGGATTGACCGACATGAACGGCGGCGTGGTTTCCATATTCAGGCCGGCAGGACAATCATGCCGCGGCGCAATTGGTGCGCGCGACGATTCCAAAAGCAACGAAGCTCAGTTTATCGACATCAACGTAATTGACCTGATCGAGGGCAAGGTGGATACCGACATTCGAGTCTTCGGCGGCGATCTGATAACCGTCCGCGAAGCATTTCCTGTTTACGTCGTCGGCGGCGTCAACAACCCGCGAAATGTTCAGTTCCGGACGGACCTGACAGTGACGCGGGCGATTTCATCGGCCGGCGGTCCGTCGAATGATGCGAACATCCGGGACGTCGTGATTTACCGGCGCACGAACGGTGCTTCCCAAACGATTGCGGTCGACCTTGAAGCAATAAAGAAGGGTGCGGCAGACGATGTCGTGCTTGAGAAGAACGACGTTGTCGATGTTGCGCGGCGCGGTCGCGAACGGCGCATCTCGCCAATGAACGATTTTTCCCGCGAGCGAAGCGACTCGGAAATACAGAATCTTCCGGTTCGCATTGTCGAATAGAATCGATTTCGGTTGTGATGTTCGACGCTTTTTGCTATCTGTATTTGTTGGTCGTGAAAACACGGCCGTTTGGGTATAACCGCTTATGACAAAGAAACAGGGATTCAACCGCAGAACAATTTTTCTTTTTTGGCTCGCAGTCGTTTCGATCGTGATTGCGTCAATGATCTATTTTCAACAGATCGCATTGCTATATGTCATCGCGACGCTGGCACTGGTCAGTCTGTTGATCATCGTCGCGTTGGCCGATCTTGAAACGGTCGGGCGTGACAACGCAACATTCTAAAGGATTAATGACCAGCCCGGGCAAGCCAGGACCTTTCCGACTGATCGGAACGATCGTTACTCTGATGGCGATC
>JBGASE010000138.1:0-9286 GCA_044229875.1 Pyrinomonadaceae bacterium
AACGGATCGCCGCTTTTTTTTCGAATTCGCGAGCGATTGTCACACTCGACGAATTATCGAACAAAAGCGCGAGCCTGACCGGCGCCTCGGCCCGCGACACCTCGCCGATCTCGACTTCGCGTTCATTGATCTTAAGAACAAAGTCGTTGAGTCTGAGATCTGAAATAACACGGCCGCGGGCATCGAAAACCGAAACCGGGATCGGTACAAGACCGGCGTTGACCCGGATCGTGTCATCATCATTGGCCGCCGGCGAAGGAACCGGCGTCGGCGTCGGCGTTGTGGTGATATTCTCGGTCGGTGTGTAGCTGCCTGAACGGCGCGGCGTTGCCGCCGGCGCTGGCGTCGGAGTTTCGGTCGGCTTCACACGACCGCTCTGCGCGATCAGCGGCATCGCGCAGGCAAAGGTCAGGATGACGAGAACGATCTTCATAACGGCTCAGGCGTTCGATGCGCGCGAGTCGGAATTAGTTTATCGTTCATCGGCGCTCATCGCCAATTGGGCGGCGTTGCGCCGTATGACGGCATAGCCCGGCCGCTTTCAGCGAACATCCGCTGCACCGAGTCTCGCGACAGCACAATCAGCGTAAATACGCCGAGCAGCGTTCCGAACGGCATGAATGCGCAGATGATGCAGGCGAAAACAAACGAGAAGGTGCGGGCGTTCAGCCGGGTCAGATTTCGTCCGGATTTGATCGCCGCCAGTCCGATGCCGAGGGAGATCGCCGAGATCGAGATTCCGACAAGCGCGAAGATCCCGCCGAAGAGAATCGCCGGCGGTTCATTCTTGACGTGCGGATCGCTGGCGATCATCGCGCCGACGAAAATCCCCATGAACGTGTAGATGAATCCGTAAAGAAACGGAAAAAGGCAAAGACCGGCGAACGCATAATGGCAGATCGAAAGGATCTTCAGATGTTCGCGATCGACCGTAGCTTGATTGTCCATAACTCAACTCCTAAACCAAAAACAGCTTGATGCCCGCAAAAACCAGCACGATCGCCAGAACACGGCGCATCGTCAACGAATCGAAACGGCGGCTGCCGAGCGTCGATCCGATGATCCCACCAACGATCGCCGCAATTATCCAGACGTAAACCACCGACGAAAGTTGCGATAAATCTCTGGAAACGGCGGTCAGCGCCGATAACGAATTGACGACGATGAAAAGCGCCGAAACGCCGGCCGCCGTTTTCGTGTCCGACCAGTTCATGAGCAACAGAACCGGCGTCAGAAAGATCCCGCCGCCGACGCCGACCAATCCGGAAATGAACCCGAGTATCGCGCCGATCAGCAAACAAACGACGATCGGCGGGCGCTTCGGCTCGGCTTCAGATCTAAGCTGAATCGAGAGCCGGACCGCGGCAAGAATCAGGCAGGCGCCGAGAATTATCTTGTAAACCGGTTCGGCGAGTTGAACCCGACCGCCGAGGTACGCCAGCGGAACCGATGCCGCCGCGAAAGGCAGAAAGATCCGCCAGTCAAAACTCTTCGCCCGATAAAATTGAACAAACGCGATCGAGGCGACGAAAACATTCAAAACCAGCGCCGTCGGCCGCGTGACCGTCGAAGAAACCGAAAACAGCGCCATCACCGCCAGATAACCCGACGCTCCGCCGTGCCCGACGGATGAGTAAAGAAGCGCCACAAGAAACAGCGCCGCAATGATAACCGGTTCGATCATATCAGATTCGGAATTCGGAATTCGGATTTCGGATTGTCGAGTCCCCAAGCGCCCGTCACACATGAACGCCAAAAATATCGGTCGATCGGAGGCTAAATCGGCACCGAACCCAAAATATGAGCCAACCGCGATTCCAGAGTCAATCCAAAATCCCAAATCCGCATTCCGAAATCCATCCGTTCCAATGTTCGAGTGATCTTTCGACCTGGATCATGTGCCGTTCGCGCTTGTTACGATGCTTTTTGCGAAGTTCCAGCGGAAGTTCCTCAAGCAGGCCGAAGGTGATATTGACCGGTTGAAAATTCTTGGTCTCGACGTTTGAAACATAACGGCAGAGCGCGCCGATCGCCGAACCTGCCGGAGCCGAAACGGGTTTCTGTCCGGTAACGATCCGGGCCGCGTTCAATCCCGCCAGCCATCCGGTACCGACGGATTCAAGGTAGCCTTCGACGCCGGTGATCTGACCGGCAAACATCAGCGACGACACGGTCCGCGTCTGCAGCGTTTCCGTCAGGATCTGCGGCGAATTGATGAACGTATTGCGATGGATCTGTCCATACTGTAGGAACTCGGCATTCTCAAGTCCCGGGATCAGTTGCAGAACGCGCTTTTGTTCGCCGAACTTCAGATGGTTCTGAAAACCGACAAGACTGAAGGCGTCGGCCATCAGGTTTTCCTGTCTCAGTTGGACGGCGGCGTATGGTTCGCGCCCGGTCGCCGGCAACGGAAGGCCTTTCGGTTTCATCGGCCCGAACCTGAGCGTATCGACACCGCGGCGCGCGATTTCCTCGATCGGGAGACATGATTCAAACCAGTGCGTTTCTTCAAATCGTTTGAGCGGAACGGATTTCGCATTGATCAGTTCATTGTAAAAAAGCTCATATTGATCGCGATCCATCGGGCAATTGATGTAATCGTCGCCGCCTTTGCCGTAGCGCGCGGCTTTGAACGCGATCGTCATGTCGATCGAGTCGGCGGCAACGATCGGCGCGATCGCGTCATAGAAATAAAGCTGATCATCGCCGGTAAAACGCATGATCTCGCGGGTCAGCGCGTCGCTCGTGAGCGGACCGGTGGCGATGATCGAAATGCCGTCCGGCGGGATCGAGGTCACTTCTTCACGGACGATCTCAATATTCGGATGCGCGGCGATGCGTTCGGTGATCAACTCCGCAAACTTGCCGCGATCAACCGCAAGCGCCGCGCCGGCCGGAACTTTCGTCGCCTCAGCGGCTTCCATTACGAGTGATTGACCGCGCCGCAATTCCTCTTTCAACAGATACGGCGCCGATCCCTTCTCGTCAGATTTCAGTGAGTTCGAACAAACGATCTCGGCAAGAAGTTCGGTGCGGTGCGCCGGAGTCTGAACTGCCGGCCGCATCTCAAACAGTCGCACATGAACGCCCAGCCGCGCCGCCTGCCACGCGGCTTCGACCCCGGCCAATCCGCCTCCAATCACATTTATTGATCCCATAAAGAAGAATCAAATTTAGCATAAAGTTGTCGGATATCAGGCGTCAGAGTCAGACGCCAGACGCCAGATTTCAGTCGTCAGAGGTCAGAATTCAGAATTCGCTCGTCAGATTAACGACATCTGATAAATCTGATTTTCTGATATCTGATATCTGATATCTGACATCTGACATCTGACGTCTGACATCTGACGTCTGAAAGCTGATTCTAACTTCTGCTCCAACTCGCAACTATGATCTCCGTTTCGCGGTCTGACGTGTTCTCAAGCTTCAGTTTCCACGATCCGGCGGTTACGGGGCGGTCGACAAAGATCGAACGGAACCAGTTGCCGGCCGCCGGGGTTTTTGCCGGATTTTTGCCGGCCAGAATTCCCGCGGCGTCGAACAGCGTTGCCGAAACATCGGATGAAGCCATGAACGTCAATCCCAGGTTCATCGCTTCTTTGACCGGGATCTCGATCTCGACCGACTGTTTCGGTCCGATTTTCACCGCTTCTGCAAAATCGATGTCCGATCGCGAGCTTCCGTTCGACGTGGTTTCAGGCCGGTACGATACGTTCCGGAACCCGAATTCCGAATTCCGGAGTCCGATGTTTGAAGTCGGCACCTCAGGATTGTGATTGCCCTTCGGGCCGATCGCCAACCGGGGTTTGACGAACGATGAAAAGTCGGACGTTCCCGTCAGATCGGTGTGAATGTTTGACGATTCGGCGGTGTCGGCGATCGTCCATTTTGCCGACGGCACCGAAACCACGCCGTCGTTCGGCACGATCTCTTTGCACATCGTCGGCAACGGATTTCCGGCCAGTGCCGAGAACTTGACGCCCTTCCGAAGCGTGTTGACGCGGTTGAATCCGGCGACATAATCAGGCGTCAACTGCCGGACCGCCTCGACCGATTTTCCGACCATCCCGAACGCGATGTCCATCACGTCCGCACACGGCGATCCCATATTCGGTGTTCCGAGCATGATCAGATGCGACACCTTCGGGCGTCCGTCGGACGTGTTTGCGTCCATTAGTTGACTGATGTAGTGGCGCGAGATGAGTCCGCCCATTGAGTGCGCGACGAGATCGACATGCCACGCGTTGCGGTCTTCCTGCGCATATCGGATGTAGCTTTCAAGCTGCCGTGCGTTGTCGCCGATCGACGCCGTTTGCTCGGATGACATGAATTCCTTGCCGGTGTTCATGACGCCCTTTTCGGGCTTTTCGCCGACCGGAAAAGCCTTCCAGTCGTAGCTGTGCGATGTCGTCAGAATGTTCTGCCAGGCTTCCCATGCGCGCCAGTTGCTCCATAATCCGTGAACCAGAACGAGCGGCTTCGGAGCGACCTTGAGATTCCTGGTCATCTCGTCGATTTTTTTGTCATTTTCTTCAAGTTCAGCCTTTATCCGCTGCAGCAATCGCGGACGACCGTCGTCGAACCAGGCATAGCCCGATGAATCCCAGACAAGTTCGACGGTTTCTTCGGAATTCGCGTCGACGCGAACCGAAACGACATTGTCCGAAAGCGGCGCGTCAGGCCGCGCTCCGTCCCACTTGTCGCCCTTGAACGTTTCTTTGAATCGGAGCTCGGCGAATTTCGTCTCGCCCGACTCATTGAGGACCTTTGCCTTGATGCGGACGAAATTGCCGTCGATCGTGCCTTTCTGTTCGGTGATCGCTTGCCAGTCGTTCCAATTCGGGAACTTCATATCTTCGAAATGAAGATCGGTGATCCGAAGCGGTGCACCGCACCGCTGCAAACTCCAGGTGATCGTTTCGGTTACGCCGAGATTGGTTTCGGACCAACTTCCCGACAGTCGGTTCGGATCTGCCGGATCGATCCGATGCGTTCCGTTGCTGGCCATTCCGCGGCCTTCGACCGAAGTTTCGGACGACGGGAAGGCGGTGTTCTTCCCGGGTTTCGTCTGACATTGTCCGTTATAAGTCGCGGTTTCGGCTCCGTTCAGGATTCCTTTGATCGGCGGCAATCCGACGCTGATTGAGTAGGTGCCGTCATTGTTGATCCCGACTCCGACATTTGCCTCGACGCCGGACGCGTTCGAACGAATTTCGCTGCGTGTTACGAATTCGCCCGTCATGACCTGAAACGTCTTGCCTTTGTCGCACGAGTTTTCTTCGCGGGCGGTTGTTTTGTCGACCATCGAAAAGCGGTGTTCGATGCGCCCTTTTCCGACGTTGGAACCGTTTCGCTCCGGCGATTCAAGAACCGCGACGGACGCCGTGTAGTCGAATTTCATCTCGGTTTCGCGCCGGTCCTCGCCGCGGTTCGAAACGCGCTTCGTGACCTTTTGATCGCTCACAGACTGTTTCCGCGTGTAGGTAATGTTGCCGGTCCACGCGCCTGAGCATTTCGCCTTTGCAGCCGGAACGGCCTTTCGTCCCTGCGCCCGAATGTCGATTGTTGAAAACATGACTACGACCAGCATCACGGCCGACATGAATGATTGCGTTGATCTCTTTAACATATAAAAACCCCCGAAAAAAAGCGTTCCGGAATCCAACGCGCAAAAGCCCGGAAAAAAGTATCAGATGATTGTGGGTTTTTAGAGTGTGGAAATTTGGAGTCTGGCCCAATTCTGTTAGGAGAGTGATCGAAATTCTTCCAAGTTCTCCATTGTGGTTATTTCAGGCGGCGATGAACGCCGACTTTGTTTGGTGACCGCGTTCCGAGGTCGGCGGTCGCGAGCCCCCTCAGCCAAAACCGAAGAATCTCGCGGGTAAGCAACGTTCATTTCCCGGTTGGTTCTACCTGAGCAATAGACGCATTCCTTCAAAATCCATGGTCAGCGCGTAGGGACGGAAGAACGTGTGTGAAATCAGTCCGCCGATGCGAAATCCCTGTCCGTACTCAAGTTTGGTCGGAAAGGCCCCAAAGATTGCCGCTATCTTACGGCCCTTGATGTCGCCAAGTGTCAGTTCATCAACAGTGAATGGGGTGATCTTCGCCTTCCCGCCGCCAAATGTCCCTTCGATACCTTCATCGGACAATTTCACTCCATCTCGTCGAGCGTGGATTGCGGGCAGACGAACCCCCCGCCACCCAAGCCGGTATCTACCAGCATCAACATCGGCCGGCTTCCGTTTACAGTTCCCCAGGCAACGATCAAATGATCACCGGCAAGCCAAAACGGTATGGCCGCTAGTTTATTTTTATAAGCGTCCTGTCGGGCGCTAGATGATTTTCGTTGCAAGACCAGTTCACCATTTTGATAGTCGATCGTTGAAATAAAGTGATATAGAAGGTTGGTGCCAATAATTCCGCTGACCTTCTGACCGCTGGTTGCGACATTGAATGGCTTAGTATTGAGGGTATGGATCGGAAGATTCCTGATCGTCCAACCTCCGAGTGTCAGCGAATCCACTTTGCCGAGTCCGGTTTCCGCCTGGGTATTGGCTCCAAACGTCCCGATCTCGGAACCAAACAAAATTGCTCCGGCCTCTTTCGCATAGTCAGTATCGAGAATCGTCTCGCCGCCTCCCGTGTCGATCAGGAAGTAAACGGGTTCACTCTTGTTCACTCTGACCTGAACCAACGGAAGCGGGTCCGTTTGAACGAACTTGAGCTTCACAACATCGGCCCGGCCTTCAATCCTATACGGGACGGAACGCTTGAAACTCCCAATCTGTTTGGCTTTAACATCCCTGCCCGCGCTTGCGAAGAACATCGCCGCCTTAGAAAAATTGTCTTGGCGGTATGCGGCTTCCGCCAAGAGAGAAAACGGAGTCTTTTCGGCGGGCTTGAGGTTTGCTGCCGTGGTCAGCCATTTTTGCGCGGCATCGAATTGGTTTCCGAGCAAAGCCAGCTGCCCCAAGCGCACGATTGCTTGATAATCTTGGTTATTGTTTGACACGATGTTGGAAAAGGCCGTTTCGGCCTCGGCAAACCTGCCGGCTTTGAACAGTTCTTCCGCCGATAGCGGTCGGTTTCCGCCAGGTTTCGGGTCAGTCGGCTTGGTGTCTGGAATCGGTATCGACGTTGCCGCCGAAACTGGCGAAAATCCGAAACCGAGAATCTTGTCCTGCCCATCCAGGTACAGCTTTAGCTCCATTTCCGTTTTCTCAAAATGCGCTCGAAAAGTTGCCTGTAACGGAGGTGTCAGTTGGGGTGGTTCGAGTCTCACAAGCTTCCCGTTTTGAGCGACAAGGCTCTTAAAATACGCAGATGCCTTTTCCGGGGTGAATGCCATCTTCACCTGATCTCCGAACTCGCTGTAAATGGTTTCCGAGTTGCCGCTGTTCAACGCGGTAACAAGCTTGTTGGCCACTGCCGTGAAGCGGTCAGGCTGCGCTGACGAAGTAACGCTAAATGTTCCGGGGACGATGAAAATCGCCAGAAATAAGATCAATAATGCCGCGATCAATCGATAATTTCTCATCGGTCCTCCTCAACGTCCGATTCTCTCTGCACTGGGTAGAATGCGACCGTCAGATTTGAGTGACAGTCTCCGTCTTTATACGCTTCACTGGCCGGAAGCTTCTCCAGCCATTGTCGAATGAGCTGGGTCAGTTCATGCAACTGTTCCTTGGTACCTGAAAACTTTTGCCGCCACATCAAGGCGTTCTGTCCATCCTGAACAGATGAAAATAGTCTCTGTCCGATGCTTTGACGCGACTCGATCAGTGTGCTCTCAAGTTGGCTGAGAAACAGGGATTCATATTCTGCGGTAGCGGCGTCGACGCCTCTCCCCAGTTCCAAAACTCTCCGGTCAACCATGAATTCCGTTGCCACGGACCGATAGTACTTCTCGGTCAAATTTCTTCTCTGCCGTGTTTCAACCAGGTCAATCAGCCCGGTTTTCTCCAATAGATCAACATGGTGGTAAAGCTTTGTCGGACTTTCACCAAGATGACTCGAAATCTGTTTTGTCGTCATCGGCTTCTCCCGCAAGAGCTCAAGAATCCGCAAACGAATCGGGTTAGCCATTGCCTTCACTTGTTCCAGATTCTCTAATTGATGTATATTTTTCATTGGGTTCATTCAAGAAAAGATGAATGTTCAAGAAATAACATACGTCTAATTTTGAGTCAAGCCGAAGCACGTGCCGAAATAACTAGTTGGGAGATGTATAAAAATATGACCGTCGAAAAGGGAACGAAAGAGAACCCGTGGATTCTTAAAACACCATCGCTGACGTCCGAATACATGATGTACAAAATTGAAAAAGATGGAGTCGAAATATTGGTTTGCGTCGTTGGAAAAACGACCCTGCTTTTCCGCTATCGCTGTCTCGGTGATCTCCACGCGATGCTGAAAAAGCATGGAGACTGGATGGAACTCGGGGGAGCCGACGAGCAAAAGCTCGCAAGTGAAGGCACCGTGGAAGCCTGGGGGCGATCCGAAACCAATCCCGTCGGTGGTTGGTACGGTCTTAAGAAAGGTCTTCGCGGACGGTTCGGAATCTATATCCCGCCGCTGATGGAACGCCTCGGTCTCGCGGAGTTAACTCACGATTCCCGTAGTAACAAGATGCGTGCAATCTAGCGATCTGTTGAATTGATCGGGGTGACTGCGGGAGATGACCGCCCATGGAATACATTGGGCGTTCAGAGCTTCGTGACATACCGATGCCTGCTTTCAAAAGGGCCGACGATAATCCGTCTGGCTGGAACCGGTCGATGAATTTCCACGGAATTGAAACCGCGACTACCGATAGGCTTCGGCGATCTGTTTGAGCTGTTGAAGCGTCCGCTCTTTTTCGACGAAGCTGAGTCGGGCGACGATCGTTCGCAGTTCGGCAACAAGGTTGTTGAATTCAGCCCGGTCGGTGACATCCGTCGGTCCGTTGTAGACTTCCTTGCGGCCGGAATCGGCGACGACCGGCTCAAGGTAATTGGTGATATTCGTCAGCGCCTCGGCGGCGTGTCGTCCGTTCGGATGGAGGTTCAGGTATTCGCCGAACCTCATCCGGAGGTCGAATAAATGGCAATTGATGTAGCCCTCGCATTCGCCCGGCAGCGGATTGAGCGCCGCTTCCCACGCGATCGAATCCGAGATTACGTGCTTCGCGTATTTCGAGTGAAGATCCCAAAACTGGTTCGAAGCGACGATGTACGCGCCTGCCGGCTCATTGTAGACGATCGCATTTTCGTGTGTTTTGGTGAAATTTGAATACGGTGCCGAA
>JBGASE010000139.1:0-9256 GCA_044229875.1 Pyrinomonadaceae bacterium
TTTTCAGTCGGGACGGATTGTCACAGTTATCGAACTCAATGAATGGCGGCGACGGCGAGCTCGTGAAATCGGCGGCGGACGCCGTTGATGTTTGCGAACGGAAGTTCGCGGACATGCGTCCGGTTGGTAAGAAGGATAAAAACGCGCGCCGATGAAGGTTCGATCCAGAGCGATGTGCCGGTGAATCCGAGATGACCGAAACTGTCGTTGGTGAGCGACCGCGATGCCGTCGAATCCGGAGTCTGAGCAAGCTGAAACCCGATTGAGCGCGCCTCATTCAGTCCGGCAGTTAGGTTTTTGTTGAAAAGACCACAGGTGTACGGCCGCAGCAAAGTCGTCTCCGACGCAAGGAACTGCTTTGCGATCGTGAAGATTTCCACAGCTGTGGAAAACAAGCCCGCGTGCCCCGAAACTCCGCCCATGAACCAGCAGTTTCCGTCATGAACCTCGCCGCGGATCGGATATTCACGAAATCGACCGGAAAGTCGATCGGGCGGATAACCCAACTCGGCGCATGTCTGCAGTTCGAACTGATTTCCGTTTTCGCAGGCGGCAATCCGCGCCGTCAGATCGGCCGGCGGGTTGAACATCGTGAATTCTAGCCCGAGCGGTTCAAATATCTCAGTTTTCGCAACCTCGTCAATTCGCCGATTGCAGTTTCGTTCGATCAAGAACGTCAGCGTCAGAAAGTTCAGGTCGCTGTAAACGACCTTTGATCCGGTCGGATTCTCAAGCGGATCGGCAGCGATCCGCTCCAGAATTCCGTCGCGTTCATCGGTCAGCAGATAGAACGGCAGCCATCCGCGAAATCCGGAATCGTGAGTCAGCAGGTTTCGGACCGTGATGGCGCGTTTGTCGTCGCGATCAAACTCAGGCAAATACGCGGCGACCGGTTCCTCGATCGCGATCAATCCGTCGTCAATCAGCTTCGCGATCATAAGTGTCGTCACCAAAACCTTTGTCAGGCTCGCGACGTCGTAGATGGTATCGAGTCGAGCCGGCACGGTGTCCTGAAGTGCGACGGCGTTCCCGAGCGCGTCCGCAAAGACGACGTTGGACCGTTCACCTACCAGATAGACGGCCGACGGGAAATCGCCGGCGTCGATTCGCGTCTTCAAGAAACCTGAAATTTCCGGTTGGATGTTCAAACGTTAAGGCGGCTCCGATGTATTTCGATTTTGTCGAGCACGCCGAGAGCGAGTTCGAGCGCGCGACGGCCGTCAGCAGCTGTCACGGGCGGTTCGGAACCGGCGGCGACGCAATTGAGAAAGGCCGAGATCTCAGCCCGCAACGGTTCGATATCCTCGATCTCGAGCCGGTTGATCGAAATCCCGAGAAGCGGATGCACCGCGTTCGGCGCAAGACTCGTGATCGACGCGAACTTTGATCCGTAATCGAGTACGACATACGAATTGGTCTGATAAAAACGAGTTTTTCTGATCTTTTCCGTCCCGATGCGCGAAGCGGTGATGTTCGCGACTGCGCCGTTTTCAAACTCGATTCGGGCGTTCGCGGCATCGACCTTGTCGGAAATCACAGGGATACCGACGGCCCGGATATCAGAAACCTTTGATTCGACAAGCCACTGGATCGCATCAAGATCATGAATCATGACGTCAAGCACGACGTCGACGTCGAGCGATCTGTTCGGAAACGGTGAAACCCGATGGATCTCAAAATAGAGCGGATTCGTGACATGCGGACGGAGTGCCACCATCGCCGGATTGAAGCGTTCGAGATGCCCGACCATGAGCTTTGCGCCCGAACCCGCGGCCGCCGCAATCATCCGGTCGGATTCTTCAAGCGTTCGCGCAAACGGCTTTTCGACGAGTACGTTGATGCCGGCGTCGAGAAAGGCACAGGCGATCTCGCAATGAGTTTCGGTCGGCGTGACGATCGAGACGGCATTGACCTTTCCGATCAATTCACGCCAGTCGGTAAATGACTCGCAGCCGTTCTTTTCACTGATCGATCGTGCCTGTTCGGGATCGGAATCGCAGACGCCGACAAATTGACCGAACCCTTCGCGCGACAGCTCGGCGTAATTCCTCGCGTGATGCTGACCGAGAGATCCGACACCGACAACCGCCGTCCGTAATTCCGATTTTGCGTCTGATGCTTGCATTTGACTCCAAAATTTATTTCAGTAGTAACAACATTTTCTATTAACTTTGGTGAAATGACAAAAGAACGGCCTAACCGAAAAACCCTTTATCTGTCCGTATGTTTTGGACTGTTTGTCGTCATCGTTTACCTCACGGGTTTGTCGATTCCGTTGCTCGGACCGGACGAACCGCGATATTCACAGGTCGCTCGCGAAATGTTCGAACGCGGCGATTGGATCACGCCGACCCTTGGCGGATTCGACTGGTTCGAAAAGCCGGCACTTCTCTACTGGCTGCAGATCGCATCATATCACCTGTTTGGCGTGACCGAATTTGCCGCAAGATTCGGCTCGGCGCTTTTCGGGCTTGGGACGATTTTGTTTCTCTGGATTCTCGGGCGCGAAGTGCGGAGCGATTACGGCGACGATTTTCCGAAATGGATCGGGATCGTTTCCGCATCGTCGCTCGGACTGCTCGTCTTTTCACGCGGCGCCAGTTTTGACATCATCCTTACGTTCCCGATTGCGGCGGCGATGATCTCTTTTTTCATATGGGATGAGCGCCACCGACGGTCAAGTACCGGTGCGACGCGATTTCTTGTCTTGTTTTATGTCTTCGTCGGCGTCGCAATGATCGCCAAAGGACTGGTCGGCATCGTTTTCCCGATCGCGATCGTCGGATTCTATCACGTACTCTGCGCTCGCTTTCCGTCCAGGCGGTTGATCGTCAGCCTGATCTGGGGTTCGGTTCTGAGCGCGCTGGTCGCCGCCCTCTGGTATCTCCCGATGTACAGCGTCAATGGCTGGAAGTTCATCGACGAGTTTTTCATTCAGCATCATTTTCAGCGATACACCTCGAACAAATATCTTCATCCGCAGCCGTTTTGGTTCTTTTGGGTGGTTTTCCCATTGATGACTCTGCCGTGGATGCCGTTCTTTTTTGCATCGATCTGGTCGATCGTCCGTGAAGCGACCGAACGCCGTGAAAGGCCGCGCCCGCTGGTTCTCTTCGCGCTTGCATGGCTTCTGGTTCCGCTTGTCTTCTTCAGTTTTTCCGGATCAAAGCTTCCCGGCTACATTCTGCCGGCGCTTCCGGCCGGGCTGATCGTCACCGCAATCGCCGTACAGCGCTTCGTCGGTTCTTCTGTTTTGAGGCGGAACGCGGCCATCGCCGTGGCGTCGCTGACATTGATCATCGTCGCGTTGTTGGCACGGTTCTTTGTCGCCGATTTCATCCGCGAGGAAACGGTTTGGCATCTGGTCAAAACGGGAGCCGATCGTGGACTGAAGACCGAGAAGATCATCAACATGCACACCATTTCGCATTCGCTTGAATTTTACGGAGCCGGACGGCTCATCAGAACGGAAGACGGAAAGCAGAGGAAATTTTACAGCGCCCCGGAGATTCTTGAACAAATGAACCGCGACGGAGCAACGCAGGTTCTGGTCATCGTTCCGGAAGTTTATCTGTACACGTTGTTGAAATCCGACGCGGTGACTTCTGAAGTGATCGATGAAAACGGCGAAATGGTGATCGCAATCGTTAAACGCAAATAAATCAGCGATCTTCGGCCGCGCGGCGGATGCGGTCCATCAACGCGCGTCCGATACCCGTTTCCCCGATCGGTTGACAGCTGATCGTTTCGATCCCGCGCCTGTCGCATTCCCGGAAAAAGGCAAACAAAGTGCGGGCATACTCGTCGGCGTCGGCGCAGATCATGACCAGATTGAATTCCGTCTCCGGCGGCGTCAGCCCGATGTAAGCCCGGCGGGCCGAATCCGCGACCCCGCCGACCAAAACCCTTGCCTTCGGCGCGTAGTGTTTATGCTTCAGTCCGGGACTGCGAACAACTTCGTCTACGGTCGGTTCCCAGAGAGCAGTTTCAGGAACGACCGTGCGCAGTTCCTCGAGCGACACGGCGCCGGCGCGCAGCAGAAGCGGGCGGAGCCCGGTACAGTCGACAACCGTCGATTCAAGTCCGATCTCGGTCGGCTCCCCTTTGAGAATGCAAGCGATGCGGCCTCGAAGATCTTCTTCAACTGCGTTCCATGTCGTCGGCGACGGTCGTCCGGAGAGATTCGCCGACGGCGCGACGACCGGAGTCCGGCAATGTTTCAGGAATTCCCGCGCAAGGTCATGCCGCGGCATGCGAACTCCGATCGAATCGAGTCCGGCGGTGGCGATCGACGGAACGCCGGCTGCTTTTTTGAGTACCAGCGTCAACGGTCCCGGAAAAAAATGCGCGATTAGTTTTTCGGCGGCAGGGTTGATCTCACGGACAAGTTTGCCGAGCATCGACAGTTCGCCGATGTGGGCGATCAGCGGATTGTCCGCCGGCCGCAGTTTAGCCTCAAAGATTCGGGCTACCGCATCGGCGTTGAAAACGTCGGCCCCGAGTCCGTAAACGGTCTCTGTCGGGAACGCGACGAGACCGCCGCGGTGAATCGTGCGTGCGGCCTCGAGCGGATCCGATGTGATTTGAGTCAACATGTCGGCGTCTCAATCTTAATTCGCCGACCGAGTTACTTTCAATGCGGCAATTGATCAACCTTCGGCTTCGCGTGCGATTGCCGCTTCTCCGCCGACTTTCGACGCGATGCGCGCGAGCACGAGAACGACGACCACCGCAATCGCCGTGGCCAGAATTGCGTAGGTGTACTTTGAAGTCAGACTTTCATCGTCCGACATCAACAACTTGATCGTATCCTTGATCGCATCATTCCAGGCCAAGGCCGCAACCAGCCCGAGTGCCGCTGAAGCAAGCGCGATCATCGACTGCAGAACCATTTTCGTAGTTTCTTTAGAAGCCATATTTTCTCCAAAAATTAGAATCAGGGGTGTAGCAATCATATAATTCGCTTCGCGGAATATTGTCAAACAATTTTTGGATCTGACGGCTAATTGCGTAGAATTTTGATATGACGCTGGAGGAGAAACTGAAGACCTTGCCGACAAGTTCGGGTGTTTACATTCACAAGAACGCCGACGGCAAGATCATTTATGTCGGTAAGGCGAAAAATCTCCGAAATCGCGTCCGGCAATACTTTCAGTCGTCCCGCAATCATGATCCGAAGACGCGCGAGTTGGTAAAGCGGATCCGCGATTTTGAGTTCATCGTTGTCGACAGCGAGGTTGAGGCGCTGGTTCTTGAATCGAATCTCGTCAAACGCCACAAGCCGCGTTACAACATCTTTCTCAAGGACGACAAGCAATATCCGCATTTGAAGATCACGCGCGAGGCGTTCCCGAAGGTCGTCATCACGCGCAAGATCCAGAAAGACGGCGCGGCTTATTTCGGACCGTTCCTGCCGGCGAACCTGGCGCGCAAGACGCTCGACCTGATCAACCGCACGTTTCAGTTGCGGACGTGCGAGATCGAGATCGACGGCAAATTGGCGCGACCGTGCCTTGAATATCATCTCAAACGCTGTCTTGCGCCATGCGTCAAGAACCTCTGCAACGCCGACGATTACGCGCAGGCTGCAGCTGACGTGAAGCTGCTTCTGGAGGGAAAGGATACGGAGCTCGCCGGCGAACTCGAACGACGGATGTGGACATTTGCGGAGTCTGAGAAGTATGAGCTGGCGGCGAAATACCGCGATCTGAAACAGACTGTACTGGCGCTCGGAGAAAAACAGAAGATGGCGACGTCGCCTGATCGTGATGTCGATATCTTCGGATATTATCGCGAGAATCAGCGCCTTGCGCTCCAGCTTTTCACGATGCGCGAAGGAAAGATCGTCGGCCGGCGTGAGTTCTTTTGGGAAGATCTTGACGATTTCAACGCTTCGGAATTTCTCGGTGAGGTTCTCGCCCAGTATTATTCGACCGACTACGTTCCGCTCGAAATCCACGTTCCGAACGACTTCGATGACCGCGAAACGCTCGAGAAGCTTTTGACCGGGCGCCGCGGTCGGCGCGTTCACATCTATGATCCGAAGCGCGGAAGCAAACGCGAGATGATCTCGCTTGTCGAGACAAACGCAAAGGTCGCATTCGAACAGCGGTTCCGTGTGCTGAAGGCGGATCTCGAACGGGTTTTGGAGGAACTTCAGGAGATTCTCGAACTGCCAAGGTTTCCGGCGCGGATTGAGAGTTTCGACATCTCGAACATCTCGGGCGCCGAAAATGTCGCTGGGCTCGTCGTCTTCGAAAACGGCAAACCGAACCGCGCAAATTACCGTCGTTTGAAGATCAAAACCGTCGACGGCGCAAATGATTACGCGTCGATGCATGAAGCGGTGCTGCGAACCTACAAACGTCGCGTCGATGAACAAAAGCCGCTGCCCGACCTGATCTTCATCGATGGCGGAAAAGGCCAGATCTCGTCCGCCGCAGCGGCGCTTGCGGAACTCGATCTCGAGGCGATTCCGATCGTCGGTCTGGTCAAGCCTCCGCGCCGTCACAGTGAGATCTCGCATTTGCTTCCGTACCGGCGCGAGGATCAGGCCGTACCGTTCGACGCCAATTCGGCGGCGATGCGGTTTGTCCAGCAAGTCCGCGATGAGACGCACAAAACCGCGGTCGAATATCACCGAAAACGTCGCGAGATCCGCGACTTCACGTCGGAGCTGACCGCTATCCCGGGCATCGGCGAAGGCCGCCGAATGAAACTGCTGAAAAAGTTCGGTTCGATCGAAAAGATCGCGAAAAAACCGGTCGAGGAACTAAAGGTTGTCGTCGGTCCGAAGGCGGCGCAGGCGATCTTCGATCACTTCGAACGGCAGCGCGAGCTTGCCGGAAAAGCGTAAACACCAAGTCAGAACCGGGAACGGTAGCGACCGGCAGATGCGTCCTCGATCATCGCGCACACCTCAATTTCTCGCCAACTCACAGATCACATTTGCAGTCAGGAACGGACGCTTGCGCCCGCTCGGATCAACGCAACCGCTGCCGCGACCAATGCGGCGTTGTCCCGGGCGGGAGAGCCGTCAGGCAACACCGTCACGTCTTCCAGTCCGGTTCGGATCCCATGCCCTCTCGCCAACGCCCGGCGATTGACGGCCCAGCACGCAGCTCCGTATCCGTGATGTACCTGCTCGAGCGTGATTCCGGCCCCCGTGACGATCTCTTCCATCGCCGCGGCGTTCCGAATCGCCTCTTCCGTATCAGGTTCCAGCGGTTCGATCAGGACGCGGCGACATCGCGGTGCCAAGCCTGAATCAACAAATGAACGGGCGTCATCGACGGTGAGCAAGCCAGCCTCGATTTCAACGCGCCGCTCAAGCAGCATTTCACACAACTCTGCGATACCGGGCTCGCCCATATTTGCGGTAACAAGGTCGGGCAATTCAGCCCACGCGGACACGATGCGATAGCGATCTTCCGGCGTCGGGACGATCGTCGCCGAAGTGGTCAGCGATACAGGCGTTTCGGTACAAAGCCGGCGAATACCGCGCAACACTTCGCCGCACGCCGCTCCATCAAGCGTTTCCCGGCCTGCCCCGTCAAACGCGTGGACGTGTACCGACTGTGCGCCTGCACGCACAGCCGCCTCGGCCGCCGCCGCAATCGCCGCAGGCGTCCGTGGCACCGCCGGATGAATCCGATCGCCATTCAGCGCAACCTGAAGAAATGTCGAAGACTGCAACATGTACCGTACCTTCTTGATTTGGAAACCGCAGAGCGCCCAAGTTTTAGCGTGTTTCAACCGCTATTTCTCCTGCTTCGTGTCCGACATCGCGTGTTCCACAAGCTCCGGGCTATGCGGTGAACCCAAATCAGGATCGGTTCCACCTTCGGCTGATGCTATCGAGACGACGTCCGATCCGGGCGCTGGTTCGACCGGTGTCTTGGTTCCACAATTTGCACAGAAAGACGCGTATGGTGTCCGTAAGAGATGGCCGCACGCCTTGCACTCCGGACCGTACATTTTTAGGTAATGATGCCAAAGCGCATGTGGGTTGGTTTCAATGAATCCCGTAATCTCATAATAGCGCTCACATGCAGCAAATCGGAGTTCATTGACTGTTTCACGCAGCCCATTGCCGGTCTTTTCGCGGTGGTCCTTGATACGCTCGATATCAAGTGTCAGCAACGGTCGCACTTCGTCCCACTCATCATCCGTCATCATCGGGATTTCCATCGAACAGCGCCAGCAGTAATAGTTCTTAGGCATGTAACAACTTTATGAAATCGCACCGGAAGCACCATCAATGGACACAAATCGGTGTCGAATTTCTGAGATCGATCGAATACCTTTAGGTCACCAGTTTGATAAATTCCGTGAACTCGCACCTTGAAACGACGGTTCAATCATCGAGTTTACCACCGGCGACCGATACACACTGAACAATAAATTCCTGCATTTCTTCCGGAATGTTCGCAAGCGGTATCGTTATGAACTGCGATTTGGAGAAGAGCAGGAGCCAGCATCGTTTGAACTTCCAGACCTCGGTGACGGTTGACCAGGGAATTGTGGAACTGCCGGCACCTGAGGTAACCGAAAACGATGAATCCGATGCGGTAAATATCGCCTCCGGCGTGCCCATGTCTTTGAGCTTGCGCTTCATGTTGGCAGAGTGGACGAAATAAACTGCCACGATCATGCCTACGCCAAGTAAAAACAGCGTACCGATCATTCCGACAATCCACGACCGATCGCCACTCACCCAAAAGTAAACGAATCCGGCAAAACTGATTGCCATTGCAACCAACAGGCGGCCAGTCACCGTGCGCCGCCAAAAGCCGAACAGCGCTTCACGAAGAACCGCCGCGTCATATTCGAGTTTGGCTTGATATTCCATTAGGTTTCGTATTCAGCATCGCGTGGACGAATAAAATGATAAGGCGTGCCGCATCGGAACTTTCAGGTTCCAAGGTCTTGTTTGTCGGATTCCTCAACTTCCCTCCGGCGGGGGCAGTTGCCGCGCGTGTAGCAATCGCCACTCACCAGCGGCGCCTTCCTGCCGCGTATACCATGCCTCTGGATACGGCTCGGAATCCCACGCGTGGGTTGTCGTATAGGGCTCGCGGCCAAGGAACGCGTGATATTTGCGCATCGCGTCGATATGGGAGCTCGCCTCGAATACGTGGACCAAGCGCAAGTTCCCCGACAGCGCACGAACTTCGTCGCCATCCGGGCCGGCGAGGCAACACATCTCAAGGCCGTCCTCGTCGACCCAGATCTCGTGGACAAGGCTCTTGCTCAT
>JBGASE010000140.1:0-9231 GCA_044229875.1 Pyrinomonadaceae bacterium
CGGCAGTACGTCCGATTTAAGCGAATTCCCGACCATCACGAATCGTTCCGGAATGACTCCGTGGCGTTTCAGGATCTGTTCGTATGCCGCCGGATGTTTTTCGGAAACGATCTCGACCGATTCGAAATAGTCGCCCAGTCCAGACCGCGCGATTTTCGTTTCCTGATCGAAAAGATCGCCCTTCGTGATGATCATCAAACGGTAGTTATCGGCCAGTTTTGCAACCGTTTCGACGACCCCGGGGAGAAGATCGATCGGCGATGTCATCATTTGACGAGCGTTCGCGATGATCCACGTTATTTCGTCGCCGGTGACGCGGCCTTCGGTGAGTTCGATCGCGGTTTCGATCATCGACAGCGTGAAGCCCTTGATGCCGTAGCCGAAATGGGCGATATTGCGCGACTCGGTCTCGTCAAGTCGCGCCTCGATCCAGTCCGGTTCATGGTAGTTTGCGAGCAGCGCGGTGAACTTTTCCTTCGCTGAAATAAAGATCCGTTCGTTGTGCCAAAGCGTATCGTCGGCGTCAAATGCAATCGTCTCGATCATCATCCAGAATCTCCGTTTTCGCCTATCATAGCCTTGGAAATCGCCGTAATCAATTGGTTTCCAACGGTTTACGCTGAAGGCTCCGCGGCCGAAAAAAATGCTTCCTTAACCACCATATTTTGTGTTATCATTTCTCACGAACACAATGAACTAAGGAGGGTAGACTGAATGAAGTGCTGGCACTGCGATCATGATTTGAAGCTCGATTTTCAAACGACCGATTTTACATTCAAGTTTTACTATTGCGAGAATTGCGATAAATGGTATGAGATGCGCAAGGAAAAGGAAAAGGTGAACGGAGCCGTTCCGGTCAAGTTCTTCGAACTCGACACGCGTCCAAGCCTGCCGGTCGCTGTTTAACCGCCGATCGTCTGACAATGGAAACGCCTCGCGATTTTGCGCGAGGCGTTTCTCTTTTTGAATCGATGTCGTCCCGAACTGCTACCTGACCTTCTTTACCGGGCTCGATATGACGGAATTGACACGCGGAATCCGCGCGTAGTAGATCCCACCCCAACTGTTGTCTTCATCAGCCATTGCAGCCGTGATCGTGAGTCTGGCGCCGCGCAAACCGTCGCGCTCGATCCCGAGACCGGTGATCGGCAGAATCCCTGTCGGTATCGAGGGATCGAGAAGGTCGCTCGACATGCCGGTTTCGACAAGTGCGTCAATCGGCATCCGGTTGACGGCGTTCTTCAGATAGATTCCGTCGACGATGTCGACGTATTCACCGGTTTTCGTCTGTGCCGCATGGCGCGCCTTGAACACGACAACCTCGTCGGCAACCGTCACGAACCCCGAAGATCTCCAGCGCGGTGGTTCTTCACCGCTTTCCTCTTCGACAAGTTCTTTCGAATCGCCCCCGACGCCCGGCGGACGTCCCGAATAAACCCAAAACAAAAGGTCGTCAAATTCGCTGGTGGTTTGTGCTGCCAGATACGTATAGCGCAGCGCCATATCGTAAACGAAAAATCCCTGGTTTAGCGGAACGTGTTTGTCCTGATACCAACGTTCGGTGCGCGGATCAAACACGCTATTCGGGTCCTGCCCTTTGCAGTACTCGATGACATTGGCTTCTCCGTCTTCGGGACAAAAGAGCCTTACCGTTTTGGTTTCGGTCCCCCAAGCCCCCCAGAAGGCGATAAATCGTCCATCGAAGGAAAGAGCTTCACCGAGGCGCGTCATCGCTTGGCCTCCGAGATCGGGAATCGCCTCACCGATTCCGACCAGCAATTGAAGATTCTGTTGACGGGAGATCGGAGCCATATAGATCCCTCCGTAATGCGGGTCGTCCTCGTTGTCGAGCCCTAAGAAAACCACGCTCTCCCCAGCGACGCTCGGCGGCGACGTTGAATCGAATGTGAACGACTTGAAGCTCGGTGGCATTCCCGGAATCTCCGTTTCACTCGAAGCAATCATTTCAACCGACTGTGTTCCACCTTCCGGAACATCAAATAGATCCCGATAAAAAATACCGGTTTGCCCGATTCCGTCTTTCGTGTAATTCCCCTTGAATACGATCTTTCCGCTGTCAGTGATCGCCGGAGCGCCCGGATAAACGTCGAATCCGATCAATGGAATCGTACCGGGCACAGCGTGATTTTCGAACCCAGGTGCGACACCGATCTTCGAGGTTCCGTTGATCAACAAACCATTTGGGGAGCGGACATATATCCCGGTAGTTCCGACCCTGGTTTCGGTGCCGTCCGGCAACAAATATCGATAGACTGGCTTGTGAATACCTGAGAATGCAATGAGATCGTTCGATGCGGCGATTCGCGGTACTGCGGGAAACTCCCTGAACGTCGATTCCAGATTGTTCGGGTACGGCACGAACGTGGTCAGATCAGCAATCTCAAAGACGTTGCCCTTCGGAAACAGGCGCGCGTAGATGCCGGTCTGTCGCTGCCCGCCGGTACTCCGGGCGCGGAAAACGACAAGTCCGTTTTCGTTTACCGACGGCTGGCCGTAACTGCTGTATTTATTGTCGCTGTTTGGCATCGTAAATCCGTTGTTGACAATGGTTTGCCAATTAACCTCTGCCATCGCGAACCGATCCGATGTGTACCGAATCGCGGTCGCACCCTTGGTCGCGGTAATTCCCGGCACGTAATACAAACAACAGATTGAGGCCAGCGCGGCGAGCGCGAAGGCCATGTATGTTCCTCGTTTCATGATTCACCTCCTCGATCAACGTGTAGTTACGAGTGATCGGTGTTTGATTGCAGATTGCCTATTTGTTAACTGGCTTCGAATTCCGTGGATCTGGCCGCACAAAACGCGAGCCCCTTAGATTCAATTCGAGCCGGTGTTTGATCTGCAATATGTCCTGCCCAATACCCTGCAACAGTTGTGCCAAGTCTCGTTTGCCGACAAAAACTGAGCTTCGCGGATAGGTTCAGCATGCGACGCAGATCCGCGCCATGACCGCAAACCTTCGTAACGAGGTAAATTCGCCCAATACGCCCATCTGACCGGGTCTTTTCACAATCTGAATTCTTCGGATCCAGGTCTAATCGGTGAGCGAAACAAAAAAATGAGGCCGCCCGAGCAATCGAA
The DNA here is from genome assembly GCA_044229875.1 of Pyrinomonadaceae bacterium. GTDB lineage: Bacteria > Acidobacteriota > Blastocatellia > Pyrinomonadales > Pyrinomonadaceae > JAFDVJ01. The sequence goes on from JBGASE010000140.1 coordinate 3,106, forward strand.
CGGCCTGAATCGCAATTTGAAGTAAGCAGCTACGCGACCAACTGCCGGAGTACGAACGGAAGGATCCCGCCGCCTTTGTAGTATTCAAGCTCGATCGGCGTGTCGACCCGAAGCGTCAGTGTCGCCTCATCGGTTGTTCCGTTGGTCCGATGAATCCGGAGCGTCACGTCCTGACGGGGCTTGACCTCTCCGTCGAGCCCGGTGAGATCGAATGTCTCCGTTCCGTCGATCGATAGCGATTGCGCATTCTGCCCGTCTTTGAATTGGAGCGGCAGAACGCCCATGCCGACGAGATTCGACCGATGAATGCGCTCGAAAGACTGTGTCACGACAGCCTTCACGCCCATCAGATTGGTGCCCTTCGCCGCCCAGTCGCGCGAGCTTCCGGTACCGTATTCCTGGCCGCCAAAGATGATCGTCGGAACGCCGTCCGCCTTGTATTTTTCGGCAGCATCGTAAATGAACTCCTCGCGTCCGGAAGGCTGATGTATCGTGAAACCGCCCTCTTTCGGTGAAACCATCAGATTCTTGATGCGGACGTTGGCGAACGTTCCGCGCAACATGACCCGATCGTTTCCGCGGCGCGATCCGTATGAGTTGAAGTCTTTCGGTTCGACGCCCTTTTCCTGCAGGTACTTCCCTGCCGGTGAATCTGGTTTGATCGCGCCGGCCGGCGAAATATGATCGGTCGTCACCGAATCTCCGAAAATCGCCAGCGCACGCGCTCCCCGAACATCGGAAAACGCCCCGATCGACATCGAAAATCCGTCGAAAAACGGCGGCTGCTGAATATAGGTCGATGATTCATCCCATTCGTAAATCAAGCCGACCGACGACGGGATCGCGTTCCAAAGCGGATTCTGTTCGGCAAAATCTCCGTAAAGCCGGCGATAGGTCTCGGCGTCAAACGCCGACTGCATCGCTTCGGCTACCTCGTCGGACGTCGCCCAGATGTCTTTGAGATAAACGTCGTTGCCGTCGCGATCCTTGCCGATCGGGTCGCTCGCCAGATTCCGGTTCACCGTCCCGGCAAGCGCGTAGGCGACGACGAGCGGCGGCGACGCCAGAAAATTCGCCTTGATGTTCTGATGAACGCGCGCCTCAAAATTGCGGTTACCCGAAAGAACCGACGCGGCAACGAGATCATTTTCGACGATCGCCTTCTCGATCGCCGGATGAAGCGGACCCGAATTTCCGATGCAGGTCGTACAGCCGTATCCGACAAGATTGAACCCGATCTCGTTGAGATATTTCTGCAAACCCGCTTTCTCAAGATACTCGGTCACGACGCGCGATCCAGGCCCGAGCGACGTTTTGACCGCCGGCCCGACACGCATTCCCTTTTCCGCCGCTTTTTTGGCGACGATTCCGGCGGCGATCATGACGCTTGGATTCGACGTGTTGGTGCACGATGTTATCGCCGCGATCAGCACGTCGCCGTGCCCGACTTCGACCGAATTCGCGCCGATCTGCTTGTCTCCGTACATCGGCAGTTGCCGTGACCCTGCGTTGCCGGAAGAAAGATCGGCAGTGAATCGTTTGCCGAGATCCGCGGCAGGCTTGTTGTAGCCGCTTTCGGCCAGCGGTTTGCTGAACAATTCCGCAAATTTCGAGCTCAACGCCGTAAGTTCGATCCGATCCTGCGGGCGCTTCGGGCCGGCGAGCGCCGGAACGACGGTTGAGAGATCAAGGTCAATAACGACCGAATAATCGACTTCGCCGGCGAGCGGAATGCTGAAAATCTCCTGCGCCTGATAGTAATTCCGGATCGTCGCGATCTGCTCGTCGCTGCGGCCGGTCGCCCGAAAATAGTCGAGCGTCTTTTCGTCAGACGGAAAGAAACCCATCGTTGCGCCGTATTCCGGGGCCATGTTGGCGATCGTCGCCCGATCCGTCGCGGCAAGGTTTCGCGCGCCTTCGCCGTGAAACTCGACGAATTTTCCGACGACCTTCGCGGCACGAAGCAATTCGGTGATGCGCAGCACCAGATCGGTCGCGGTCACGCCTTCCTTGAGCGTGCCGGTAAGATTCACGCCGACAACGTCAGGCGTCAGAAAATATACCGGCTGACCGAGCATGGCGGCTTCCGCCTCGATCCCGCCAACGCCCCAGCCGACGATCCCGAGACCGTTGATCATCGTCGTGTGCGAGTCCGTTCCGACCAGCGTGTCAGGAAAAAACACGCCGTCGCGTTCAAAGACGCCGCGCGCCAGATATTCCATGTTGACCTGATGAACGATGCCGATTCCCGGCGGAACCACCTTGAACGATTCAAACGCCTGCGTTCCCCATTTCAGAAACCGGTAGCGTTCGGCGTTCCGCTCGAATTCGATTTCAAGGTTCGCCTGATACGCATCATCGCTTCCCGCATAATCGACCTGAACCGAGTGATCGATGACAAGATCAACCGGAACCAGCGGCTCGATAACATTCGCGTCCTTGCCCATCCGCGCCACCGCCGAACGCATCGCCGCCAGATCAACGAGAAGCGGAACGCCGGTGAAATCCTGAAGCACGACGCGCGCGACCACAAACGGAATTTCATCAGTCCGTTCGGCCGTCGCCGCCCAATTTGCAAGAGCGCGGACGTTTGCCTCGCTCACCTTCTGGCCGTTGTCGAAATTGCGGAGAACGGATTCGAGAACGATCCTGATCGAAACCGGAAGCCGTGAAATGCGTCCGATGCCTTCGGCCTCGAGCTGCGGAAGCGAATAGAAAGCCGCATCCGATCCTTCACCGGTCTTGAATGTCCGTCGAGTATTAAAAAGATTGTGTGTCATATTGCTTATCCCAAGATTCTGGTCTCGTTCATCAAACTGCAATTTTAGTTTTCACCCCCTCAAAACTCAAGCGTTTATTAGTTTTAGTAATTTTTTTCATCTGGCCGGACGGACAGATGGCTAATGCTAATAATTCGGTCTCGAGCGTGAATGATGAGGCGGATCGCTATCAATTCGGAATTCGGATTTCTGATTTCGGATATTCGAATTCTGAGATCCCGGATGTAAAAGATTCATGAGCCTGAATTTTAGAGCGGGTTCAAATGGTTTCACGTTTGCTTTGGGCCTTGGCGCCTTTGCGGGAAAGCAAACCGAGCGTTCCCGCAAAGACGCCAAGGCGCAAAGCAAACGATATCTTTTAATTACTCCTTCGATCTCCGGGATTGTCGAAGGCAACGAATTTACATCCTTCTTATCGCCGAAAACGACGTTCAGGACGGCATTATTTTCGGTTTTCAACTGCAATCGGCGCCGATCACAGGTTTGCCCCTTTTGATCAAACGCGTCGTTTGAGCGCGGACGGGCAAATGGGCTTGAGCCGAGTGCACGATGCCGGTCGGCTTGAGTCCATGAGCGGCATTCGATCATCGATCGTCAGATGTGAAAACGAGGTCCGCTATTATGTCCTCGACCGATATGACGCGCGTCTGCCCTCGGAATTTCACCGGCTGCAACTGTCCGGTTAGATCATATCGGCTGACAATAATTCGCGAAAAGCGATGCCGGGAACCTGTTTGCTTCCATCGGGAATCCAAAAAGGCTATAGTCGAGTTTCGGTCAGAATCCGATTTTGCAATCCTAAAAAGACATGAACGACGGCGATAGTAGCAAGCGCAATGGTACTGACAAGGTTCACACCGCGAAAAATTGTCCAATTCATGCTGCGCGTTCCGGCGCGGATCCGTCGAAGTCTATCTAATTACCGCTTTTTTGCCTATCTCGCCGTGCTTGGGCCCGGCATCATCGCCGCCAACGCCGGCAACGACGCATCTGGCATCGCCACTTATTCGACCGTCGGCGCGGGTTACGGATACGAACTCCTGTGGGCGTTCGTGCCGATGATGCTCTCGCTGATCATCGTCCAGGAAATGTGCGTCCGGATGGGGATCGTCACCGGCCAGGGGCTCGCCGATCTGATCCGCGAACAGTTCGGTGTCCGTTGGACGGCGCTTATTATGGCCGCGCTTATGATCGCCAACACCGGCGTCATCATATCGGAATTCGTCGGGATCGCCCAAGCATCCGAGTTGTTCGGTATTCCGCGATATTTCACGATTCCGGTCGCCGCCGGACTGATCTGGTGGCTCGTCGTCAAGGGCACGCAGAAGCGCGTTGAGCAAGTTTTTCTGGCGATGTCGCTGGTCTTTATCGGATACGTGATTTCAGCGTTTCTGGCGAAACCGGAATGGTCTGAGGTCGGCCGGCAGATTGTCGAACCGAGTTTCAATTTCAGTTCCGGATATCTGTTTACCGTGATGGCGCTGATCGGAACCACGATCACACCGTTCATGCAGGTCTTCGTCCAGTCGACGGTAGTCGAAAAAGCCCTTGACGAAGAAGACCTTCCGATCGCCCGCGCCGATGTCGTCGTCGGGACGATCTTCGCCTGCCTGATTGCCGCATTTATCGTCATCTCAACCGCCGCGACGCTTCATCAACGGGGGATTACGGAGATCGATTCGGCGGCGACGGCGGCCAACGCACTCGCGCCGATCGCCGGCGATTACGCCCGGATTCTTTTCGCGGTCGGACTCTTCGGCGCTGCGATGCTCGCGATGGGCGTTTTGCCGCTGGCGACCGCATATAGCCTGAGCGAAGCGCTCGGGTTTGAAAAAGGGCTGTCGCGATCGTTTCGCGAAGCCCCGATTTTCATCGGAATTTTCACGACGCTGATCGTCATCGGCATGATCGTCGCCGTCATTCCGGGAATTCCGCAGATAAAGCTTTTGATCCTGACGCAGAGCATCAACGGTATTTTGTTGCCGTTTATTCTCGTCGCGATCGTGACGCTGTCGTCAAACCGCGAGATCATGGGCGAACACGCCAACGGGCTGATCTTCAAGTCCGTCGCATGGCTGATCACGATCGTCATCTCGGCGCTGTCGCTGATGTTGATTGGAAAGACGATCGTTGATATGTTGTAGTCCGATCAAGAAGAATCAAAAATATGGCAATTCCCGAACTCCGCCGCAGGACTTTTTTTCTCGCGATCTATGCCGGAATCATCACGATTCTTTTGCTTGTGATCCCGAGCGATTCGGCGATCGAAACAAGTCTTGCGAGCTATTTCGACGTCCCGGCGACAAGCCGGACAACCGTCAAACCAACGGCTCCTGAAAGCGGCGGCGCGACCAAACCGGCAAGCGAACCGAGTCCGGCCGCCGAAAAGGTCGGGATGGCGAAAGAACTCGGCCAGACCGTGATCACGCTTGTCCTGCACGTCTTGCACGTTCTCAAGATATTTCTCTGGATGACGCTTGTCATCATGTTCGTCCGCTATCTCAACTTTTTCGTCTTCACCGTCATACTCAGGAATTCGACGCAGAGCGAGATTTCCTCGCTGGTCAAATCGGTGGTTTCGATCATCGTCTCGATCGTCGCGTTTTTTATCGTCTTCCAGTCGCAATATCCGAACGTCGAACTTGCGCCTTTGTTTACCGGTTCGACAATCCTCGGAATCGTCGTCGGTCTCGCGCTTCAGGACACGCTCGGAAACCTCTTTGCCGGCATCGCGCTTCAGGCAGACCAGCCGTTTCAGGTCGGAGATGTGATCAATCTTCAGAGCAATCGCTGGATGGGCGTCGTCGAACAGGTTTCATGGCGCGGAGTAAAGATCCGGACATTTCAGAACAAGATCGTCGTCATCAGCAATGCCGTGCTCGGACGCGAGTTCATCGAGGTCGCGCCGAAGGACAATCTGAACGCCCGGCTCGTTTTTTTCAATACGCTGTACTCAAAATCGCCTGCAAAGACAATCCAACTAATCCGCGACGTCGTTTCACGCATCGAGAACGTCTCACCGAAGCTGCGTCCGGTGGTCCGGATCAGAAATCTCGGCGATAACGGCATCGATTATGAGGTCAAGTTCTGGCTTGAGGACTACACCAAATTCAATGATACCGATGCGCTTGTCCGGCAACGCATCTGGTACGCGTTCCAACGCGAAGGCATCCATTTCGCATTCCCGACTCGGACGCTGCACATCGAGAAACAGGCGATCGAACCGGATTTTACGGAGTCGGTCAACGAGATCTATATGCGGCTCAGCGAGGTATCGATCTTTGCTCCGCTCAATGACGATGAAACGCAACGGATTGCGGAAACGGTCAACGCCAAGATCTTCTCT
>JBGASE010000141.1:0-9789 GCA_044229875.1 Pyrinomonadaceae bacterium
GTTTTCGCAGATGTAGATGCACGGGATCTTCCAAAGCTGCGCCATGTTGAGCGATTCGTGAAAAATTCCCTGATTGACCGCCGCCTCGCCGAAAAAGCAGAGCGTTGCATTGTCGGTTCCTTTGTATTTCTGGGCATACGCCATGCCGGTCGCGACGCCGATCTGGCCGCCGACGATGCCGTGGCCGCCGAAAAATCCTTTCTCCTTCGAGAACATGTGCATCGATCCGCCCTTGCCGCCGACGTTTCCGGTGGCGCGGCCGTAGAGTTCGGCCATCACTTCATTCGGAGAGATGCCGGCGATCATGGCCTGCACATGGTCGCGGTACGAGGTGATCACGTAATCGCCTTCTTTGAGCGCCATCATCGCGCCGACCCCGATCGCTTCCTGCCCGATATAAAGATGACAGAACCCGCCGATCTTGCCCATCCGGTAAACCTCGGCGCATTTCTGCTCGAAAATCCGCCCGAGCACCATTTCATAAAGCATCTCACGCAAAAGCGCCTTGTCGAGCTTTTTGATCGCGGCCAATTGCGATTTCTTGCGCTTCAGGTATTCGGCATGGGTCAGTTCGACGTCGACGATGTCGGTAATCGCTTCAGCGGCCGAACCGTTCTTCGAACCGTTGACCGATCCCGATTTTGCCTTCGTTTCAGTTTTTTGACGAGTCGCAGTTTTTGGCAATTTGTTTTCCTCCGCATACCGAAACCGAACGCTTTTCGCAACGTTTCCCGAATTTCAGTAAACGCAAATTATAGCGGACGCGCGCCGGATTGTGCAAAACCCGCACGTGTGACACCGGTCACTTCGGCGCCGCACCTTGACGCGCCGTTTCAAACGAGTTTATAAAGTTTGTGACACTTCAGACCCGTGACCTTTTGCAAAATAAGACATTGAATGAGCCGGCAGCGGATATCCGACGCCGGACCGAAGCATCGTTCGAACGATATGACCAAGATGATCGCGAATTTCGCTTGCGCGGCGGCGCTTTTTCTGGCGTTGATTGCGTCGGTTCCTGGCCAGCTGAACATTCAGGCGATCGACGTCGCCGGCGACAGCATTTCAAAGGGGTTCAACGCCGCGAGCCAGTTTCCGTGTTCAAATGGCGATCAGGAACAGTTCAACTGGATGACGAGCGATACTCACGGGACCTCGCTTTGCGGACGCGGACCTGAAAACGTCTTCAGTTTTACCGAACGGCTCGAATGCGACCTGAATACGAACATCATCGCCGCTAATCCGAACCGGGCCGCTTCGGGCGCGCGGATGCTGAGCGACTTCGTCAATCAGGCAAACGGGATGCGGACGTTTCTGAACGCACAGCCGAATCCCCGTCTGGCGGCGGTTTTTCTCGGCCATAACGACGGCTGCAGCACGACGCTGACCAAGGTCAACGCCAGCTGTCCGACGGCCGATCAGGATCAAAACAATTATTGCCGGACCCGCAACGACGCCTTCGAGCGCGAATTCCGGAAGGGGCTCGATATTCTGGTTACCGTCGCAAATACGAGGATCGGCGTTTCGTCGCCGGTGCGCGTTTCGCAGCTTTGCAACTTTGGCAGCAAATCAAATTGCCAGCTGATCGGGAACTGCACGTTTTTGTGGAACAGTGTCAATATCTGCGGCTCGATGACACGAGGCTGTTCGGACGCGCAGGTGATCGACGCGTACAATACGATGAAGGGCTATCGTGAGATCATGAAACGGGTCTCGGCTGATTACGCGGCGGTGCCCGAAGGAGGTCAGACGCCGGTCGTGATGATCGGCGGAGAGATGGTCGGAGGTTCGACTAAAGCGGCCGGGACGCATTTCGTCTATTCCGATGCGGCGTGGTTCTATCGGTTCAACTCCGAGCAAATATCGTGCTGCGATTGCTTTCACCCGTCGGCCCTCGGCCAGGACACACTCGCTCGGTTCGCAAAAGACGGACTGACATGCAGCAAGACGGCGCCATGCTGCCGTGAAACCGGCGATCCGCTGAGCGACGCAAAATGTCTCACCAACGAACGAAAACGAACTTTTTATCGGGGGATTTATTAGAATGGTCAGGATTCAGCAATTGGTCGACGGACTTCGCGACATCGCCGACAGTGATTTCAGTTGTGACAATATTTACCGCTTTCTCGGCGAAAATCCGGTCGAGGTCGGATCGCTCGAACCGTATTTTTTCTGGTCATCGAAATTCTACACCCGAAACCTGATTTACAAGGATCCGAGGTTCGAAGTCATGGCGCTTTGTTGGGAAAAGGGCCAGGAATCACGGGTTCACAACCACGCCGACCAGAAATGCTGGATGACGGTCGTCAGCGGAACGCTCCGCGGCCAGAACTTTGCGATCGAGGAAATCGACGAAGATCGCGGTTATTGCCGCCTGCGCGAGACCGATCAGTTCGACCTTTCGGACTGTCTGGCGGCCAAAGTCGAGCTCGAAGAACCGATCCATCAGATTCTCAATCTTGCCGAATTCAACGAACGCGCGGTCAGTGTCCATGTCTATTCGAAGCCGTTCGACAGTTGTCTTTCGTACTGCCGCGATACCGACACCTTCAAGGAAGTGACGCTTTGCTACACGAGCGTCGGCGGCAAACTCGCCAACGGAATCGCGCTTTGATCCGATGAACCGTTCAACGATCAATCGAACGATCGGTATCGGCGCGATCTTTGCGTCTTTTATAGCGATTCGCGTTTACGGGCTTTTTGATTCGTGCCTTTGGTTTGACGAGATCTTCGGCGTCCATGCGGCATCGCACTCATGGGCCGCAATGTTCGATTTTGTCGCCCTTGATCTGATTCATCCGCCGCTCTTTTACGTAGTTCTCAAGATTTGGATCCTGATCGGCGGCGACGGACTGGTTTCGGTTCGGTTGTTTCCGCTGTTTTTCGCGGCCGCGTCGCTGATCCCGTTTTATTTTCTGTGCCGCGATCTCAAGCTGTCGGCCTCTCAAACGATGATCGCGGCCCTGTTTCTCGCGGTTAACGGAAATCTCATCAAATATGCTCAGGAAGTCAGAATGTACAGCCTCTTTCAGATGCTGGCGCTGTTTTCGGTCTGGCTTTTCGTGCGGTTCTTTTATCTCGGCAAAAACATCTGGCTGCTGACGTTGATCAACGTCTTGCTGGTTTACACGCATTATTTCGGATGGCTGATCGTCGGCGCCGAAATCGTCGTCATCATCTGGCTGCAGCGGATCAAGATCCGGCAGACGCTGATCATGACGGCGATATGTATTCTTGCTTTCGCACCATGGGCGGTCGCCGTCGTCCGGATCGCGCGGAATTCGGGCGGAATCGAGCAGAACATCGGCTGGATCGGAAAGCCGGGAATCGCGGCGGTTTTCAATTTCGCGTTCGATCTGATCGATCCGTTCTATTTTCAGGCAAGCTCGGTCGATCTTTCTTCGATGTTTGTTTTCAGCGTTCCGATTCTGGTCATCATGATCGTCGCGGCAATCTTGTATTTCTCGGATTGGGGCCGGATCGAACCCGCCGATCGGGCGAGAGTGAAAATGCTCGGCACGATGGTGCTTTTCCCTGTATTGACGGCGTTCGCGGTGAGCTGGGTCTTGCCGCAGTCTGTCTGGGGCGTGCGTCATTTGAGCGCGGTTTTCGCGCCGCTTGCGATCCTCGGGGTGATAATGCTTACCGGAATCCGGTTTCCGAGACTTCGCGTCAGTTTAGTCAGTTTGATCGCCGCCGCGATCGCCTTCGCTTTCGTCGCGCACGTGTCGCGGCCTCCGGCAAACTTTATCTGGTGCTCATGGGAAAAACTGTCGAATTCGACCGGGTTTTCGGGACCGACGACGATCTATGCGTTTGAGGATGTCGTAGCGTACGATCTGTGGTTCGCGAATCGGTCGAAGCCCGAAATCCGCATCGTCAAGATCAACGGGATCGAAGGTCTTACCGAAGACCGCGCCTATTTTCTGCCGCGCGGATTTTCCGGTGTCGATGTCGGCGAACGTTCGGCGATCACCAGCGAGCGTTTTTACATTGCCTTTCGCGACATCGAGTGGAATGAAAAACATCCGCCGCTGAACGTTCTGCTCGATCTCGGCTACAAGCTCGGCGAACCGAGATTCGTCGCCGCCCAAGGTCAGAAAGCGTTCTTCGTCGAGGTGTATCGGTGAGCAGACGGTAGACTTTTTCAGACTTCAGACTTCAGACTTCAGACGTCAGATGTCAGACGTCAGATGTCAGACACCGGACAATTAACGCGTAATCCAAAGAGTTTTTCTTCCGCACGCTGAAATCGGAGATCTGAAAAATCTGAAATATCTGACAGCTGACGTCTGACGTGTAAAAATATCTGACGTGTGAAAATATCTGACGTCTGACATCTGACATCTGACGTCTGATTCCTATTTCCTCTTCCATCTTACGCCGTCTTTCGTATCCTCAAGAATTATTCCGCGTGTCGCCAGAAGATCACGGATCTCGTCCGATCGGGCAAAATCACGGGTCCGGCGGGCTTCCTGACGTTCTTCGATCAATTTTTCGATCTCTTCGTCGACCAATTCCGTCTCGTCTTTTCCGAAAACTCCGAGCACCGAATCGAACGTCGCGATCGCGTTGAGGACGGCCGATCGGTCGTCGGCACGGAGCGCGCCCTTTGCCAGCAGGGAATTGACTTCGCGGACGAGATTGTGGACCGCCGCAAGGGCGACCGATGTGTTCAGATCATCGTCCATCGCGTCCTCAAAATCAGTGAGCGATCTTGCGACCGCCGCCTTCACCGCTTCGTCGCTTCCGGGCTCGCCTTTCGCTTCGCTGACAAGGCGCCGGAACTGACGGAGCCGCTCGGTCGTCGTTTCGGCCCCCTTGAGTCCTTCAAAGGTGAAATTGAGCTGTTTGCCGTACGGCACCGAGATCAGCAGATACCTGATCGCGAGCGGCGAAAAACCGCGCGAAATGATCTCGCGGAGGGTGTAGTCGTTTCCGAGCGACTTCGCCATCTTCTCGTTGTCGATCTTCAGAAACTCACCGTGGAGCCAGTATTTCGCAAAGAGCTTTCCGGTTGCGCCCTCCGACTGGGCGATCTCGTTCTCGTGATGCGGAAACTGAAGATCGACGCCGCCGGCGTGGATGTCGAACGTCTCGCCGAGATATTTCATCGACATCGCGGAGCACTCGATGTGCCATCCCGGTCGGCCATAGCCGAACGGCGCATCCCAACCCGCCGGATCGCTGCGGTCGACGAGTTTCCAGAGCGCAAAGTCGCGCGCGTCTTCTTTCTCGTACTTGTCCGTATCGACTCGGCCCGAGCCGCCGGTTTCGTTGCCGGAAAAGCTGATCTTTGAGAGTTTTCCGTATTCCGGAAACGCGGATATCCGGTAATAGATCGATCCGTCAGATTCGTACGCCCGGCCGTTTGCGAGCAGCGTCGAGATGATCGAAACCATTTCGGCGATGTGCTCGGTCGCGCGCGGCGCAATGTCGGGCCGGTTGTTGCCGAGCGCCGCCATATCTTCCCAAAACGCGACGATGAACGGCTGAACGAACTCGTCGATCGTCTTGCCCGCCTTGTGCGATTCGTTGATGATCCGGTCGTCGACGTCCGTCAGGTTCATGACGTACGTCAGATCGTACCCCTTGAACCGAAGATAACGGGCGAGAACGTCGCCGAAAGTAAATGTCCGGAAATTACCGATATGGGCAAAATTCCAAACGGTCGGGCCGCAAATGTAGGCCTTGACGACGTTGCCGTTGAGCGGTTCGAAAGCCGAAAGTTCGTTGGTTAAAGTGTTGTGAAATCTGAGCATCCTCAAGCTCCCATTGGTAAAAAAGATACTATATTACAACAACAATCCGCGCCCGCGTTCGACGGGAAGCGGAAATTCTGCAAAAAGATGAAAAATCTTCTCGGCGTGCTGACGATGGCAGGCAAGGTACGGATAATTTTGGAATTTGATCGACTGACCGCCGGAAATCCTTGCCCGCAAAACACGCGAAAAACGCGAAAAGCGTTTGTTTACGGGACCGCGTCGGCGGAACTCGGTCTGTTCCGGCTTCTGGTAGCTATTGAACTGACGTAGTTCATTGCCGTCAATGCGCGAATTGAACCAAAAATATCCGAGTGTTCAAACCGCGAAGGTCGCAAAAACGTTGAACTTTTGATTACGCGATGCATCGCTTCCATACCGACAAAACCATAATGGCGGAATCTGTTTCGCGTATTTGGCGTATTTCGCGGGCATCGTTCTTGAACGTGTTAGTCGGGTTTAACACAACTTGCGCGAATGAGCCCGGCAAGGTTCATTCAACCCGAGCCGATCATCGCGACTCGTTCGCGTTGATCAGCCAAACATCCGAATCGACCTGCAAATACCGGAAGTAGATAAATCGGTTGTCCGGCGACGGAACGGCTTGATGGATCTCATACGCGAATGGTTTATAGAGAACGGTCGACTTCCGGGTGACGGTATCGAACAATTGAAGCGCGTTTGAATCGAGGTAAATGAAATGCCGGTTATCGGCAAGCCACATCGGCGCGACGCCGGTCGGCAGCATTTGTTCAGCAGTCTTCTTTTCGAGGTCGTAAACACCGATTCCGCTTTCGTCACCATCGGCTTCGAAGTTGATGTAAAGCAGCTTCTTGCCGTCTCGGGACCAGTCGCGGACCGAAAGCGCCTTATCGTCGTTGCCCTTGATCACTTCACCGGCGTCCGGCCGTTTCGGTGAATCGATGTCGATGATCCTCGAATGCGAGCCCGAATCGCTGATCTCGGTAAACGCCAAACGGCTTCCGTCCGGCGAAAAGACCGGTGCCGTCGCGGCTGTCGCATCGCTGAAAGTAATCTGGCGCGCATTCGCTCCGTCGGCGTCGATCATCCAGATCTGATATTTTCCGCTCCGGTCCGTCTGAACGGCGATCCGTTTCCCTTCCGGCGACCAGCGCGGCTGCCGATCGCGAAACCGGTCATCGGTCAGGAGCCTGAAATTCGAGCCGTCCCGGTTGAGAATTCCGAGGTCTTCCTGAGTTCTGAGCGGAACGCGGACGACTATCTGTTCACCGTTCGGCGAAACCGACGGATTGCTGATCTCGCGGTCGCCGCGCGTCAGCCAAACGACCTCGCCGGAAACCTTCAAAGTATTCGGATCGAATGCGATCGCCTGCAGGTTCGACTGGCTTTCATAGCGAACGTAAGCAAGCCGCTTTCCGTCAGCCGAAAACGACATGTGCCGGCAATATTTTGTCGGCGTCGGAACGGACTCCGCTTCGCCGGTTGCGATTCCCGTCATTTCATCGACCGGGATCCGCCAGAGATTCATGTTGCCGCCTCGGTCCGATGCAAAGTACAGGTAACGGCCGTCGGGCGACCAAACCGGATTCCAATCGGTCGCGACGTTCGAGGCGACGACCACAGGCTCGCCGCCGGTGGCTGGAATCGACGCGACCTCGCCCAATTTTCCGTCGGCCACGAACCAATAGGCGATCCTCTTTCCGTTCGGTGACCAGCGGGGAGTGATCGCGTCGCCGAACGTTTCGAGTTTCGTCCGTTCGCCGGTCGCGACGTCGATGACAAAGAGCGAACTGTCGGGCACCGAATGGACCGTGTGGATTCCGGCGGCGCGGTCGCTGACGACGATCTTCTTGCCGTCGGGCGACCACGCAGGATGAAAGCCGACCTCTGAAACACGCCTCGGGTTTTCACCGTCGGCACCCATGATATAGATCCCGGCCGGGACGCGCTCCGACCGAAATGCGATGGACTTGCCGTCGGGCGAAAAAGCGGGCATCGAATCGTGCTCTTTCGTATTTGCGGTCAGATTCGTCGTGACGCCGCCTTCGACCGGCTGTCTGATGATATTTCGGTCGCCGTTCGCCTCGCTTGCGAAAATGATGTGTTTGCCGTCCGGCGAGAGGCTCGGGTAGCCTTCGACCCCCGGAGTTTGCGTGAGTTGCTCGTGCTTTGCGCCGACCCATTCGACGGCTTCTCCGGTCGCGTTCTTCTTGAGAAAATAACTCCAGACCGCAAACGCGCCGATCGCGATCAGGCCAACGACGCCGATCGTCGCGAAGCCTGCGAGGATCGTCCGCCTTCGTTTGTTGGCGGTCGCCGCCGCCGAACTGCCGCTCCAGGATGGTGACGAATCAAGCTCGCGCTTGACGCGTTTGAGATCCGCCCGCAGATCGGATGCAGTCTGATAGCTGAGATCCGCGTCCTTCTCAAGCGCCTTTGTCAGGATCAGATCAAGTTCGGGTGAAACATCAGGATTGATGGCCGAGGCCGTAGCCGGATCTTCCGAAAGTATCGCCTGAAAAGTTTGCTGCCGGCTTTGCTTTTTGAATGGATTAGTACCGGTCAGAAGTTCATATAAGACCACGCCGATGCTCCACAGATCGGTTCGATGGTCGACGCGTTCATCCGCAACCTGTTCCGGCGACATGTAAGCCGGTGTCCCGATGATCAGCCCTTTGGCCGTTTTGGTGAAATCCTTGAAGGTCTTGAGATCGATCTCGGAAAGCTTTGCAAGCCCGAAATCGAGGATCTTCACATAGCCGTCCGGGCGGACAATGATGTTCTCGGGTTTTATGTCGCGGTGAATGATTTTGCGATCGTGCGCGGCGGACAGTGCCTCGCATGCCTGAATGACAATGTTGAGAATATCTTTGACCCGATTATTTCCTTTTCCGATCAGTTCACGAAGTGTCTGGCCCTCAACATACTCGGTTGCGATGTAATTGATTCCGTCAAACTCGCCGATCTCGTAAATCGTGACGATGTTCGGATGGTTGAGCGCCGAAATTGCGCGCGCTTCGATCCGGAAACGGTTGACGCGTTCATCGTTTGAGGTGTATTCAATCGGCAGGATCTTGAGCGCGACCTTGCGCCGGAGTGTCAGATCCGATGCGAGAAAGACTTCACCCATTCCGCCGCTGCCTAGAAGTCCCTCGATCTTGTAGTTCGAAAACGAACGTCCGATCATCGACGCCGTAGATTTCGCCGTTTGTTCGGCGGCGAAATTCTTGGCAGCGAGGCCGATCGCCGATGATTCAAGAAACCGATCTGCGTCGCCGTCGGCTGCAAGCAGCTCAAGCACCTCGTTCTTCAGGGATTCGTCACCGGCACAGCGCTCATCGAGGAACGTTTCGCGGTCGCCGGGTTCGAGATCGAGCGCACCGTCGAGAATTTCGTCAATTATTTTCCAGCGTTCCGGAGTCATTGGAATCGTCGTGCAATTCTCGTCGTTCTGCATCTTGTCGCCTGCCGCGATCTAATTTCGACGATATCGGCGTCTTTTCCAGCGGAAATCTCAAATGCTCCGTCGAGCGAAACATGGTGAACCACCTCGCCGCTGACCTTTGGCCGTTTGCGCGCAAAATCGACGAGAATCCGACGCATCAATTGCGCCGAAACTCCGAAAAAATGCGCACGGTTCTGCCATTTAGCGGACTTCCACTGAATCAGCCGCATGTACGCTTCATTGACGAGCGCGGTGGTTTGAAGTGTGTGATTCTCGCGCTCGCGGTTCATGTAACGCCGCGCGATGCGATGAAGTTCGTCGTAAATGACCGGCGTCAGATCCTCAAGCGCGGATGAATCGCCGTCGCTCCATCGCTGAAGCAATTCAGTGACATCTTTCGGGGCTTCTTCGGACATCGTTACGAACCGGCAACTGTCTGCTAATGTAGCATAACTCGAGCCGATCCCGAATCCCGGCAGGCCGATTCGAGGGTCATGCCGCGAGACGCGTCCCGGCCAAAGTCCGGCGTTCGATCAGGCCCCGGACGATCTCGAAGAGGCGAGATCCGTCACGCCGGGCGTTGCCGGCGACGAGCCCGAATTC
>JBGASE010000009.1:0-62084 GCA_044229875.1 Pyrinomonadaceae bacterium
AGATCATGATCCACGCGATCGGCGACCGCGGCAATGACGAAATCCTGAAGATCTACGAACGTGTCTCGAAAGAAAACGGCGACCGCGACCGCCGCTTCAGGATCGAACATGCGCAACATCTCAACGATGGATTGATCAAACGCTTCGCGGTCGACAAAGTGATCGCTTCGATGCAGCCGTTTCACGCGATCGACGACGGCCGCTGGGCATGGAAACGGCTTGATCAGAAACGGCTCAACGGCACCTACGCGTTCCGGTCATTGCTCGACAACGGTGGGCGGCTGGCGTTTGGAACCGACTGGTTCGTCGCCCCGCTCAATCCGATGTTCGGGATGTATGCGGCCGTCACGCGGCGCACGCTCGACGACAAAAATCCCGGCGGCTGGATTCCCGAGCAAAAGATCGGTGTCGAAGAAGCGTTGCGGGGATACACCGAAGGCTCGGCATTCGCGGAGTTTCAGGAATCGGACAAAGGCACGCTCGGCGTCGGGAAATTCGCGGACTTCGTCATTCTCTCCGAGGATATTTTCAGGATTGATCCGGTCAGGATCCGCGACGTGAAAGTTCTGAGGACCGTCATGAACGGTCGGACGGTTTTTCAAGCAAAGTGACACTCCGACCGATTTTCGGCGCGCTGATCGTCTTGGCACTTTCAGCTTCGACCGTCAGCGCGGGTTTTGCCGATCTGATCGTCGCCAACGCGCGTGTCCGGACGATCGACGCGTCGCGCCCCGGCGCCGACGCCTTTGCGGTGAGCGATGGTCGATTCACGTTCGTCGGTTCAGCCGATCAAGCGTTTAAGTTCCGCGGCCCGGACACGCGGGTCATCGACGCCGCCGGACGAACCGTTCTTCCGGGTTTCAACGACAGTCACGTTCACCTCGTCAATGTCGGCGCGCGATTGTTCGCGATCGATTCCGGTTCCGAACGCGATTTGATCGCCGCTGTCCGATTTCGCGTCGGATTCCTCGAAAAGACCGATTGGATCACAGGAGGCGGATGGACCGCGGCAAATCTTCCGCCGCGCTCGGCGCTCGATTCGGCAGCCCCCGACAATCCGGTTCTTCTCTACGGCCGCGATCCGGCATCGGCCGCTGTAAATTCCGCCGCGTTGAAAAGGGCAGGCATCGACAGCCCGAACTACCCGATCTCAGGCGCGGAACTCGAACGCGTCCGCCGTTTCGTCCCGCCGGCGCCGGACAAGGCGTCGGTTCTTCAGGCCGCGATGCGATACGCGGCGGCGTTCGGCGTCACCAGCGTTCAGGATGTTTCAAGCGACGATCTCGGCGATGAACTTCGCCGGCTCGAGGAATCAGGCAAACTGTTGGTGAGAGTTTATGACTGCGTCGGGATCGACAGCCCGCCGCCGAACGTTGACCGACGACCCGATTCGATGATCCGGACCGGTTGTGTCAAGCATTATTCGGAAGGCGATCGGACGGAAATTCCGATTCTCAGCCGTCGGCTCGGCGCGCTCGACCGGCGCGGTGTGCAGCTTTTGCTCCATGCCATCGGGCCGCGCGCAAATGCCGCCGCGCTTTCCGTCGTCGAGCGGATCACGCAGACAAACGGCAAGTCTGATCGCCGTTTGCGGATCGAACATGCCCACAATTTCGCGCCGCGCGATCTTGTCAGGTTTACCCGGATCCCGGTTATCGCGTCAATGCAACCGGCGCTGTTCGACAACGGTTCGGCTGATTATTCACCTATGTTTTCGCTGATGAAGACGGCGCGCGTCGCTCTCGCGTTCGGATCGGACGCGTCGATGATCCCGATCGATCCGATGTCCGGAATCCGTTCGGCAACTCGGGACGGCGGGCTCGACTTTGAAAATGCTGTCCGTGCTTATACACTCGGCGCGGCCTACGCCGAATTTCAGGAACGCGACAAAGGATCGGTGACACGCGGAAAACTGGCGGATTTCGTCATCCTGAATGACGGCGTGACCGGCATCGGCTCGGTTTTCGTCGGCGGCCGCCTCGTGTATGAAGCGCCGGTTATGCGTTGAACCCGATCCGTGTGGATTCTTTGCAGTCGGTAAAGTATGATGATGAATGAAGATCCGGTCGGGAGTTGAGACCCGCGAACACTGCTTGAAACTGGCTTTTACCCGGATTTGGCAATGAAAATTTGAACGCGAAACACGCCAAATACGCGACACAAGTTCCGCGATCGAGAGTTTTGTCTGAAGGTCGCACTCGCTTCGTTTCGCGCACTGAGGGCAATAAACGGTGTCGGTTCAATGAGTTGAACTCGCACCCGGCGAAAGCAACTCAGCCGATGCGGTCGCGTTGAACAGGCAGTTTAGCTTTTTTCGCGGACAATAATTCTACCGCGTATTTTGGATTGATTAGAGGTAACTATGAAACGAATTTTATTGTTGACGATTACATTGATTGCATTGAGCATTTCGGCCTTCGCCCAGATGGACAAGATGGAAACGAAGCCGACGGACAAGGACAAGACCGAAGCGATTCCGACCGACGGATATCTGAAACGCGGTGCGCCGCTCGGCAATTCGAAAAAGGTGAAGCTCGCCAAGGTCATCAAAGATCCGGCGAAGTATGCCGACAAGCCGGTCCGCGTTGAAGGCATTATCGTCCGGTCATGCAAAACCGAAGGCTGCTGGCTCGAGCTCGCACCGTCCAAGGACGCGAAATCGGTCCGCGTCAAGATGAAGGATCACAAGTTCTTTATCCCGCTCAATTCAGCCGGCGCGTTCGCCAAAGCCGAAGGCGTCTTCACCGTCAAAACGCTGTCGAAGGAACAGGTCCAGCATATGATCGAAGAAGACGGCGCGAAATTCCCGAACATCAACGCCGACGGAACCGTCACGGAAATCTCGTTCGAAGCAACTGGCGTCGAACTGACGATGAAGAAATAACTTTCACCGATCTTTGGGCCGCCGCACGATTTTCGTCCGGCGGCCCTTTATTTCCCAGCCGTTACGAAACACCAATGCCGATCCGATTTAATGTCCAGATGCTGAATGAGCGAAGCATTGAAAGATCCGGCTCACTCATCTCGGGGTTCTTGGCGTGAAATGAAGTACTCTGAAGTGCAATTGAGATTATTCGTTTTGCTGATTTTTTTCTGCCTTTCGGTCGCGTGCGGCAACGGCGCTTCGTCGCAAAATGAGCCGGCCGCTCAGGATCTCACGCAAAATACAGATGGATCCAAAGTGATTCCCGCAGATTCGCCAGCCCGCCACGCCGAAACAAATCAGAACGGAGCCAATCAATTGGACCACAATGAACGTACTCCGAAAGCGGATATGTCCCACTGCAGGAATCTCAATAGAGTTCGACAAATTTCCCCCTATCATGCGAATGAATCCGACGATCCGGTTTTCTTCGAATTCGTCAGGAACCGAAAAAAGGCGACCCCGTGCCTGATCGAGCTCATCACGAATACGGAACCGATAGAAGATACGCTTTCCGCTCCGGGTCCGCGAGATTTCAGAACGGGCGATGCCGCCGTCTTCATGTTGCTGATAATCAATAACGAGAACTGGGTTCCGAACGAGATGCTTCCGCCGGAATTCGCAGCGAAGTGGCCGGAACAGGGTATTTTCGCCTATTTCGAGGCGGTTCAGAACCCGAAGAACCGAGTGATTGTTCAAAAGTGGTGGCGAAGCTGGTGGTTGGACAAACGAAGATGACCAAAAGTTCGTTTTCCTACGCGTAACTCTGACGTTCAGTCATTTTGAGTCAATTCCGATTGCCAATTTCAGTCATGCTGACAAAATTGGTTACCTGAAATCCTGGCCAATCGACACCTCGCAAATGCAGCGGCTCGCGCAAACCCAAGAAATACAGATATTTACAGACGCGATCAACTTTGGCACGCGACTTGAATTGCAGAGATCGCCCGTTTTTTTGGCCACTTTGTGATATGAAATCTGATTCGAACCAAAAAGGATTCTCGTTGATCGAACTGCTGCTCGTCGTCGTGGTAGTTGGCATCATCGCCGCGCTCGCCATCCCAAACCTGCTTGCCGCACGCCGCGCGGCGAATGAGGCATCGGCCATTTCGACCCTGAGGAATTATCACACCGCGCAGCTCGCCTATGCAGCGACTGCGGGCGCCGGAGAATATGCAGGTGACAATTCCGGCACGGTGAACGCAATGCAGGTTCTGGCGGATGCAGATCTGATCGACGACGAACTCGCAACCGGCATCAAATCGGGATATCTGTTTCTCGGTCTTTCGCTCGTTCGAACGTCGACCAACCCCGCTTCGTTCGTCGGCGCAGGTATTCCGTCATCGTTCTCTCTCACGGCCCCGACACCGCTGTCAGTTGTCGGCGAGGTCGGTCATACCGGCACACGCGTTTTCTTGATCGCGACCGAAGGCGTCTTGTATTGGGAATCAATCACCGGCATGTCGAGCCCGTCAGAGTTGACGATGCAAGTCAATGTCGTCAACGGAAGCTATGAAATCTCCGGCGGACAGCTTCTCGGAAACTAAACCAGGCGATCTCCCCCGATCCCCGAAGCCGCGTGACCGTGCGTCCGCGGCTTTTTCGCATAAAACTCCGGATTGCGCGATGTTAGAGTTTGAACGCAAAACACGCCAAATACGCGAATCAAATTCCGCGATTGAGTTGATATGGCCCGCCGATCGTTTCCCTCACTTTCGACAATAAACGAAGTCGATTCAATAACTTACAATTCCAACGCGGCACGAACGCAAATCATCCGATGCGGTCCGAATAATGGGTGGTTTAGCGTTTTTCGCGTGGTTCGCGGTATAAACTCCTATCGCGTATTTACCGCGTGATACAGGAATCGATGATTTTCGAGACACATCTTCCGAAATCTCCGCTCGACCGCTTTGTCCAGGTCTTCATCTTTCATGAAGCCTACAACCCGGCGCATCGCGTTGACCGTTTTCTGCCCGACGGCAACGTCGAGATCATAATCGATCTCAATGATCGGCCGCAGTACATTTACGACAACGATTCGCTGATCGAAATTCAGGCATGTAACCGGGTTTGGGCTTCGGGCGTGCGTACGAGACCGATCACGATCCCGTCCGGAAAGGACTCATCGATGATGATCATCGCCTTCAAGCGCGGCATGGCGTATCCGTTCTTTCCGTTTCCGATGGACGAAGTTTCGGACGCGGTGGTCGACGCCGATCTCATTTGGGGCGAGGACTTCGGATTGCTTCGTGAACAGATCGCGGAGAACAAATCGTCGTCGAAAAAGTTCGAGATCGTCGAGGATTTTCTGATCCGCGCATATCTGTCGCGGATGATCGTCAATCCGTGCGTTGAATACGCCGTCAATTCAATCATCGCCGCGCCGGATGCAACATCGATCGGGCGACTGACGTCAAAAATCGGCTATTCGCAAAAACACTTTATTTCGATGTTCCGCAAGCAAGTCGGCATCACGCCGAAGAGTTATCTCAAGATCATGCGGTTTCAGCGGACGGTCGAGCTCGCCGAACGAACTGACGTCGTCGATTGGCGGCAGGTCGCACTCGACGCCGGCTTTTTCGATCAGGCGCATTTCATCCACGATTTCAAGCATTTCTCGGGATTTACGCCGGACGAATACCTTAAACGGAAGACCGATCAACTGAACTACGTTCCGGTCGGCTAGGTAAATTTTTTCCAATACGCCGCGTTTACGGCCGCGGTATATTCGTCATGCTATGGAAAACTTTTACATCAATCATCTGGCGGTTTTGTGTTGCGCGTTATTGAGTTTGCTGATCGGCGGACTGTGGTGGTCGCCGTTGCTCTTTGCCAAAGCCTGGCAAAAGGAAACCGGTCTCACCGACGAACAACTGAAGGCGATGAATCCGGCAAAGACATTCGGACTGACGTTCGTTCTCGCGTACCTGTCATCGTACAACCTGGCGTGTTTTGTCGGCGGCGGGTCAAAGACCGGGCGATGGGGGATCGCTGCCAGGCTGCTGGCGGCTGTTTGGGCGATCGTCATGTACGTCATCATCGGGTTGTTTGAGCAGCGATCGCTCAAGCACATGCTGATCAACGCGGGTTACATCGCCGTCTATTTCGCGACCTGCGGATTCTTGATCGGCGTTTGGCGATAAGGAGAAATTGAAATGCAAAAAACATCGGGTGAAATCGAACGCGAGTTTATCAACGGACTTGATGCGCAGACCGGCAAGAATCTCGAAGCATGGCTTGATGAGGTCAAAGGCAGTGGAATTTCAAAGCGCAACGAAGTCATCGCGTGGCTCAAATCGGATTGCGGTTTCGGTCACATGAACGCTTCGTTGCTGGCCGGAATCGCCGCGAATGGCGGGAAGCCGGTTTACGGTGATACGCGCGAACTGCTCGAAAATCAGATGTCGAAAGATGAATCGATGCGGCCGCTCTATGAACGGTTCACCGAGTATGTCGCCGAGAATTTCCCTGACGTCATCGTGCTGCCGAAAAAGACTTATGTTTCGGTACTCGTAAAACGCGAATTTGCGGCGATCAACATCAAAAAGGGCGAATTGCGGATCGGGCTCGATCTTGGCGACCGGCCGTTTGACGACGCCGTCGGGAAATCGAAGCTCACCGGGCCGATGCCGCGGATTTCGCATCAGTTGACGCTGACCGATGAATCGCAGTTCGACGCGACGCTCGTCAACCTGTTAAAGGAGTCTTACGATAGATCGCACTGACATGAAAAACATTCTGATAATTATCCTGTTTCTGGCCGTCGCGTTGCCGCTGGCGGCGCAATCGAAGAAATACGGTCTCGTCTTTAACGTCCTGGTCGATTCGAAATCCGACAATTACGACATCTTCGCGATGGATCTTGACGGATCGAACAAGCGCAACATCACCAATCACGCCGACGTCGCGTGGGTCTATCACACCAGCGGAAAGACGGTCTTTTTCATCAGCGACCGCGACGCCTGCAAGCGGTGCTATTTTCTCTACTCGATGGATTTCGCCGGCAATAACGTGCGCAAGATCAGCGATCTGCGGCTCGAAGATTCGTGGATGGGAACGCGCAACAAGGGAAAAGAGATCGTCGTCTCGGGCCGGATCGGAACCGATGTCCGCTATCAGCTTTTCATCATCGACGTCGCGACCGGAAAGTACAGACAACTGACGAACGAAGCCGGAGCGGCATACCGCGATCCGGTGTTTTCGCCCGACGGAAAACGGATCGCATATGTCTACAAAAAGGAACGCACAAATCGCGAAATCAATGAAGAGCTCTTCATCATGAACTCAGACGGCTCAAACAAGCGGCAGTTGACGACCTATCCGAAAGACGACAAGACGGCCCAATGGCACGATTATCACGCCGGGCCGCCGCGCTGGGTCAAGAAACACGGATTCATTTCGTATCATTCGGTTCAGGGCGGAAAGAGTTCGCTGTTTGCCGTTACGCCGGACGGAAAACGCAATTGGAAGCTGACCGAAAACGAGCTCAATGAAGGCTGGCACGATTGGTCGCCCGACGGGAAATGGCTGGCGATCGAAATGAACCCGAAGGACAACTCCGAATACGGGATCTGGTTGATGAATTGGAAAACGAAGGAAATAAAGAAGTTAACTGATCCAAAACAGTTCAAGAACCAACAGGCGCCGTCTTTTGTCGAAAAGTAGTTTTACGTTGGCGTGTCCGCATTCTAAAATGTTCGGGATGATGAGAGTCGTTCCGAACATTTTTTTGTTGCTTGTACTTTCGGTCGGCGTTCTGGCGCAGAAAGACGTCGCGCCCGACGCGATAAAAACGACGATCATCGATTCGGACGGCCTTTACTCGCTAGTCAAAAAGCCGGTAACGAAACAACCGATGCTGATCAACTTTTGGGCGACGTGGTGCGGACCGTGCCGCGCCGAGTTCCCCGCTTTGGTCAAGATTGATGAAGATTACCGCGACAAAGGGCTGACTTTTGTCATCGTCTCGATCGACAACGTCTCGCTTGCCGACACATCGGTCAGCGATTTCCTCAAAAGTTACGGAGCTGAGATGCCCTCATACCTGCTCGATCTTGAAGACCGCCGCCAGCTTCGACGTTCGATCCGGCGGATCGCGCCTCAATTTCCGGGCGGTTTTCCGACAACGATGCTGTTCAATTCATCGGGCAAACTCGTTTACACGAAAAACGGCGTCGTCAATGACCGTCTGATCCGGAATCAACTCGATAAAGTGCTTCGCAAATAAATCCCCGCACCGCGACAAGTTTTGTCGCGCCCCGCCCCGTTTGCATTGAAGTAAACATCAAAAGAACTTATATTAATTGAGAAAATGCGATTTCACATCGATTCCGAATTCATACATATTTCAAGGGGTGCAAGCTTTTGAAACCGACCGATATCACCGATCCCGAATATTTTCATAAAGTTGTCGATTGCCAGTACGCATGTCCGGCGCATACTCCGGTTCCGGAATACATCCGCTTGATCGCTCAGGGAAAATATTCCGAAGCGTACATGATCAACTGGGATTCCAACGTTTTTCCGGGAGTTCTCGGGCGCACCTGCGATCGGCCATGCGAACCGGCGTGCCGTCGCGGACGTGTCGAGGCCGAACCGGTCGCGATCTGCCGTTTGAAACGCGTCGCCGCCGACAACAAGGACGAAGTCAAGCACATGATGCCGCAAGGGCCGTTTGCGCCGAACGGCAAGAAGATCGCGCTGATCGGCGGCGGTCCGGCTTCGTTGACGGTCGCGCGCGACCTTGCGCCGCTCGGGTATGAGATCCATCTCTTCGACGAACAGAAAAAGGCAGGCGGATTCATGCTCAGCCAGATTCCGTCGTTCCGATTGCCCGAAACGGTTCTCGATGAAGAAGTTAACTACGTTCTCGATCTCGGGATTCACACGCATTTCAACAAATATGTCGAGAGTCTGAAGGCAGTTCTGGCTGAAGAATACGACGCGGTTTTTGTCGGAACCGGCGCGCCGCGCGGCAAGGATCTGCCGAAACTTCCCGGCCGTTGGGACGCCAAATCGAACATCCATATCGGCATTGACTGGCTTTCAAGCGTCGCCTTTGAGCACACGAAATCGATCGGCCGCCGCGTGCTCGTCATCGGCGGCGGAAACACCGCGATGGATTGTTGCCGGACATCGCGCCGGCTTGGCGGCGAAGACGTCCGCGTCGTCGTCCGTTCGCCGTTCGCCGACATGAAGGCGTCGCCGTGGGAAAAAGAAGACGCGATGCATGAGGACATCCCGATCTTCGACAATCACGTACCGAAATCGTTCGTCGTCGAAAACGGCGAATTGCGCGGCATGACGTTTGAAAAGGTCGAGGCGAAGTACGATGAAAACGGCAAGCGGTCGCTGGTGCCGACCGGCGAACCCGATATCTTTTTCGAGGCAGACGACGTACTGCTCGCGATCGGTCAGGAAAACGCGTTTCCGTGGATCGAGCGTGATTGCGGCGTCGAATTCGGCGAATGGGACATGCCGGTCGTCGATCGCGTGACGTTCCAATCGACCAATCCGCGAGTATTTTTCGGCGGCGACGCCGCGTTCGGCCCCGAAAACATCATCACGGCGGTCGCGCACGGACATCAGGCGGCGGTTTCGATCCACCGTTTCTGTCAGGGCGAAGACGTCAATGACCGTCTCGCGCCGATGGTCAATCTCGTCAGCCAGAAGATGGGCATTCACGAATGGGCCTACGACAGCGAGATCGCGCATGACAAACGGTTCATCGTGCCGCAGGCCGACAAATCGCTGACGCTCAAGGATCGGAAAAAGGAAGTTGAGCTCGGATTCGATCCGCTCGAAGGATTCAAGGAAGCGCAACGCTGTCTCAACTGCGACGCACAGACGGTTTTCACCGAAGTCAAATGCATCGAATGCGACGCGTGCGTCGATGTCTGCCCGACATCGTGCATCACGTTCACGGCGAATGAAGAGGAAGAATCGGATCTTCGCGCAAAACTGAAAGTTCCGGCAAAAAACATGAAGCAGGATATTTATGTTTCGGACATCCTGAAAACCGGCCGCATTATGGCCAAGGACGAAGACGTCTGTCTCCACTGCGGCCTCTGCGCCGAACGTTGTCCGACCGCCGCATGGGACATGCAGAAGTTCTTTTATAATGTGACGAAGACGTATTCGGACCGGAGGACTTGAATAAATGTCGGTTACGGAAATAGAAAAACTTGCTTTTGACCTCGCCGAGGCTGAACGGGCGAGTCTCGCCGAAAAACTCCTGATGTCGTTGCGTCCTGTCGGAGACGATGATGACGACGGAGTGTTTGAAGCGCTGCGACGTCGGAGTGAATTGCGCGAGCGACCTGAAATCGCGATTTCGGTTGAAGATTTGGATCGGTTTGTAGCGGAGCGTTATGACTAATGCCGGTCAGATTGCACCCTTCGGTTTACGATGATTTGTCCGAGATTATGGACTATTACGCATCGGTTGCCGGAAACGCGCTTGCGCTGGCGTTTTATCGTGAATTCCGTCGGTGCATTAAGGTATTGGGATCGCGGCCTCAGTCGTTTCGGACTGAGAAACACGGATTGAGACGTTGCAATCTGAATCGGTTCCCGCATCATATTTTGTTCGATTTTGAAACAACACGCGGCATTTTTGTTCTTGTCGTCAAACATGATCATCGAAGTCCCGATCTTGGGACGGATCGACGTTAATTTATGTCAGTAAACGATTTTGTAGTCAGATTTGCGAACGTCAACGGCACCGGCTCGGCGTCGGCGAACGCGCTTTTTACGAAGGCGATCTTCAAGATGGGCATTCCGGTGACGCCGAAGAATATCTTTCCGTCGAATATTCAGGGATTGCCGACGTGGTATGAGGTGCGGATCTCGGAAAAAGGCTATCTCGGACGGCGCGAAGGCGTCGATTTCATGGTCTCGGTCAATCCGCAGTCGATGAAAAAGGACGTCGCCGACGTCAAACCGGGCGGTTTTTTCCTTTATGATTCGACAAAACCGCTCCACGCCGAGTTTATCCGTGAAGACATAAACTACATCGGAATTCCGCTGATGCAGTTGTCGAACGAGAATTTCACCGATCCGCGCCAGAGGCAATTGTTCAAGAACATCATTTATATCGGTGCGCTGTCGGCGTTGTTCGACATCGAATTTCCGGTGCTCGAAGGCTTGCTCGCGACGCAGTTCAAGGGAAAGGAAAAACTGATCGAGCCGAACGTCAAGGCGCTCAATCTCGGCGTTGATTACGTCAAATCGCACTTCGATTATCCGCTCAAGCTTCGCGTCGAACGTCGCGATCTGATCGGCGATTCGATTCTGATGGGCGGAAACTCGGCATGCGCGCTTGGCGCGATCTATGGCGGCGCGACGGTCGCGGCCTGGTATCCGATCACGCCGTCGACGTCCGTCGTCGACGCGTTCACGAGCTACGCCGAAAAACTGCGGGTCGATAAGGAAACCGGCAAAAAGAATTTCGCGATCGTTCAGGCGGAAGACGAACTGGCGGCGATCGGGATGGTCATCGGCGCGAATTGGAACGGCGCCCGTTCGTTCACCGCGACCAGCGGTCCGGGCGTGTCCTTGATGAACGAATTTCTCGGACTTGCCTATTTTTCGGAGGTTCCGTGCGTGCTGATCGACGTTCAGCGCACCGGCCCGTCGACCGGCATGCCGACGCGGACTCAGCAGTCGGACATTCTCGAGGCCGCATACGCCGCGCACGGCGACACGAAGCATGTGCTTTTGTTTCCGGCGTCACCGAAGGAGTGTTTTGAAATGACGGCGCTTTCGTTCGATCTGGCGGAGCGTTTGCAAACTCCGGTGATCGTCATGACGGACCTTGATCTCGGGATGAACGATCATATTTCGCCGCCGCTGACGTGGGACGACAACCGCCGATACGATCGTGGCAAGGTTCTTTCGGCCGAACAACTGAGCGCGATGACCGCCCGCTATGGTCGGTATCTCGACACCGACGGCGACGGCATTCCGTCACGCACGATTCCGGCGACGCACCCGACGAAAGGCGCGTTCGTGACGCGCGGCAGTTCGCGTGACGAATACGCGGCGTACACGGAAGACAGCGGCGAGTATCAGCACAACATGGAACGGCTCGCGAAAAAGTTCGAAACTGCGGCGCGGATCGTTCCCGAACCCGAGTTTTCGTGGGCGCCGACCGACACGGCGGACAATACGCCGAAACCGACGCGCGACCGGATCGGCATGATCTATTTCGGTACGTCGACCTACGCCGCCGAAGAAGCCGTGGAAATGCTTCGGACCGAAGGAGTCGCGATCGACACGATGCGTCCGAAGGCGTTTCCGTTCGGGCAATCGTTCCGCGATTTCGTCGATCAGCACGACACAATCTTTGTCGTCGAACAAAACCGCGACGCACAGTTCAGAAGTTTGATGTTGATCGAACTCGGAATCGACCCGAACAAACTCGTCCCGGTCCTGAATTTCGACGGCATGCCGATCACGGCAGATTTTATTTATGAGGCAGTCGTCAGACGACAGACGTCAGACGCCGAACGTAGCTAACAAGTGCTTGTTGAATTTAGTGCAGAGTGCAAAGTGCAAAGTTGCCGTGATTAGTGCAGAGTGCAAAGTGCAAAACGCTTGAAAACAGAACAAAAGTGAATCCATGCATCGATGAACTGTCCATTGTCAATTATCCATTGTCCACTTTGCACTCTGCACTCTGCACTCTGCACTGCTGGGTGCTGACCACTGACTACTGACTACTGACTACTGAAATACCATGTCATACGTACGATCAAAATTCCGACATCCGCATTTGCCCAAGAACGCATTGGGTTACACGGTCGATTATTACGAAGGATCGCTTTCGACGCTTTGCGCCGGCTGCGGTCATGATTCGATCTCGGCGGCGATCGCCGAGGCGTGTTTCGAGATGAATATCGAACCGCATCGGGTCGAAAAGCTTTCCGGGATCGGCTGCTCGTCAAAAACGCCCGCCTATTTTCTGAGCAATTCGCACGGATTCAATTCGGTTCATGGCCGCATGCCGTCCGTGGCGACCGGCGCGAATCTTGCGAACAAAGAGCTTATCTACCTCGGCGTTTCGGGCGACGGCGATACCGCGTCGATCGGGATGGGCCAGTTCGTCCATGTCATCCGCCGCAACCTGAACATGGTCTACATCGTCATGAACAACGGTTGTTACGGATTGACGAAAGGCCAGGATTCGGCAACGGCCGATCCCGGATCGAAGAACAAGTCGGGCAACGTCAACCCGTTTGAGGCGATCGACCTTTCGAGTCTCGCGATCGAACTCGGCGCGACCTTCGTCGGACAGAGTTTTTCGGGCGACAAACAGCAGTTGATCCCGCTTATCAAGGCGGCGATGAATCATCCCGGATTCGCGTTTCTCAATGTCATTTCGCCGTGCGTCACGTTCAACAACAACGTCGGTTCGACAAAATCGTACGACTACGTCCGCGAACACATGGAAGCCACGTCGACGATGGATTTCGTTCCGATCTCGCGCGAGATCAAAGCCGATTACGCCGAAGGATCGACGCAACGGCTGACGATGCATGACGGATCCGTTATCGATCTCCGGAAACTCGCGAACGACTGGGATCCGCTCAATCGGATCTCGGCGATCAACGCCGTCCAGCATGCAAAAGCGAATGGCGAGATCCTGACCGGTTTGCTTTACATGAACCCCGATTGCGAAAATCTGCACGATGTTCTGAACACCGTCGACACGCCGCTCAACTCGTTGAACGAACAGGACTTATGCCCCGGCAGCACCGTCCTCGACGAAATCTGCGCCAAGCTCAGGTGATTTGCGATTTTCAAGTTGCTATTTGCCATTTTTTGACGTCGCGAGGCGAGAAACCTGGATTATTCAGAGAGGCAATGCGTATGAACCGATAGGAGGAAAATTCCATGCAACTGCTTTTTGGTATTTGGGATATATCGGTGTCGAGCTATTACGTGCAGTTTTTGGCGTTAGGATGCCTTGGTTTCGGGCTCTGCTGGTTCCGCCGTTGGTTGATCGTTCCGGTTATTGGATTGATCGGCTACCTTGCATTTAAGGATTTTTCGCAAATGGCCGCCAGTTCCGTCGGCCCCAAGGCTGATTCGCTCTATGCGATTCAGGTCTATTTCGCGATCCTTCTTTCATTGCTCATGACGATCGCGGGATTTGTTATGCGGCGACGAAGATCGGCGGCTGAACCACAAACTTCGAGTGGCGTGATTCCCGGCTAACCCAACTGCAAATCGGCAATGGCAAATTGCAAATGAAATGATCGATCTCAGAAGCGACACCGTTACAAAACCGACCGACGCGATGCGCCGGGCAATGGCCGAAGCGATCGTCGGCGACGATGTTTACGGTGAAGATCCGACCGTCAATCGGCTGCAGGAACGCGCCGCCGGGATTTTCGGCAAAGAAGCCGCGCTATTCGTTCCGACCGGATCGATGGGAAATCAGATCGCGGTCAAACTTCACACCAAACCGGGCGACGAGATCATCGTCGAAGAACGCGGACATATCTTCAATTGGGAACTCGGGATGCCGGCCATCGCGTCCGGTGCCAGTATCCGCTCCGTTCGTGCCGCAAGTCCGACCGGCATGCTGACGTGGCCTGAGATCGAAACCGTGCTCAAGGTCGATCAACCGTATTATGCCAGCGAGACCGCCCTGATCTGTCTTGAAAATACTCATAATTTCGGCGGCGGAAGCGTCATGAGCGCCGCCGAAACCGATGAAATCTGCGCAAGAGCCCACGATTTCGGTTTGCCAGTCCATCTTGACGGCGCCCGGATCTTCAACTCCGCCGTCGCCCAGAACGAATCGGTCGCGAATCTTACAAAAGGATGCGACTCAGTTCAGTTCTGCCTTTCGAAAGGCCTCGGCGCGCCGGTCGGGTCGATCCTCGTCGGATCGAAGGACTTTATTTCCGAAGCGCGTATCTGGCGCAAACGATTCGGCGGCGGCATGCGCCAGTCCGGAATTCTTGCGGCGGCCGGCCTTATCGCGCTTGAAGAATCGCCGAAACGGCTCCATGAGGATCACGAAAACGCGCGCCGGCTTGCCGAAGGCATCGCGGCTATCGACGGATTTTCGATCGATCCGGCGACCGTCCGGACCAATATCGTGATTTTCGATGTCTTCAAGTCCGGCAAATCTGCGACCGAAATCTGCTCCGCGCTCCGCGACCGCGGCATTCTTGCAATCGGTTTCGGGACCTCGATCCGAATGGTCACGCATTGCGACATCAGCCGGTCCGATATCGATGCGACGATCATGGCAGTGAGCAGAAAGTAGTGCAGAGTGCAAAGCGCAGAGTGCAAAATGCAGTGAGCAGTGAGCAGTAAGCAGTGAGCAGTGCAAAGTGCAAAGTGCAAAGTGCAAAGTGCAGAGTGCAAAACGCTTGAAACGCGAGCCATGGTGAATCCACGCGTCGATAAACTGTCCATTGTCAATTATCCATTGTCCACTCTGCACTTTGCACTCTGCACTCTGCACTTTGCACTTTGCACTCTGCACTTTGCACTCTGCACTTTGCACTCTGCACTTTGCACTTTGCACTCTGCACTCTGCACTTTGCACTGCTCACTGCTCACTGCTGACTACCGACTACCGACTACTGTATACTGTTTCCTGACTTATGATCATCGCCATCGACGGCCCGTCGGGAGCAGGTAAATCGACTCTCGGCAAGTTAATTGCACAAAAATTCGGACTGCTCTATCTCGACACCGGTGCCATGTATCGTGCGGTCGGCCTTGCCGTCCTCGAACAAAACGTCGGATTCGACGATCCTGAACGGATTTCCGAGATCGCCCGAAATTGCGAGATCAGACTCGTCGGCGATCCTGATTGTCTTCAGGTTTTTCTTGACGGACGCGACGTATCGGCGGAGATCCGGACTCCCGAAGTGGGAAATGCCGCCTCACGCGTTTCGACGATCTCCGCGGTTCGCCGGATTCTTGTCGATCACCAGCGCGAGATCGGCAACGCGTCGAAGAACGGCGCCGTTCTCGACGGCCGCGACATCGGCAGCGTCGTTTTTCCGAATGCCGACATTAAATTTTTCCTGACCGCCGATCCCGAGGCGCGCGCCCGACGACGCCATTCTGAAGACCTTGAGAAAGGGCGTGCCGCAAGCTATGAACAGACGCTGCTTGAGATCCGCGAACGCGATACGCGCGATTCAACACGCCTCGATTCGCCGCTGGCCGTCGCCAAAGATGCGATCCGAATCGATACTAGTGATCTGGGTCTTGGTGAAGTCTTTCGAACCATGATCGACGCAATTGAAAAAGAGGTTTCGGGTTGACTATTTAATGTTCAGTTCTTAACATTAGTGCTGGTTTCGCTCCCGTAGCTCAGTCGGATAGAGCAACAGCCTTCAAATAGGAGCCTGTCTGGAGAAAAAGTAATCCAGACAGTGGAGGGTGCTGTATCGGTGGATCTCTAAGGGCCTCGCGGCCTATGACAATACCGAGGAAACCTTCTGTCGCCAATGTTTAGAGATCACACGAAAAACAAAGGCGATCTTGGAGTGGCAAAAGCTCACTGTGATTTGGTTTCAAAGGGTTTTCTGGTTTTGACTTCCCTTACGGAACACGCCTCGTTCGATCTCGTTGCTTACGACGGTACGCGATTTCGACGCATTCAGGTTAAGTACAGGAATGCGGTTCGTGGCTCAATTACGGTGAGAATGGAGAACTGGTGGGCGGACAAAAATGGTTCGCACGGTAAGCGCATTTCGAAGGATCAAATTGATCTTTTTTGTGTTTATTGCCCTGAAACGGATGAATGCTACTACATTGATCCGGCACAGGTTCAAACATACATCAGTCGTCGAATTTCCAAACCAAGAAATAATCAGGCTAAGAAATTACATCTTGCCGAGGACTTCAGAGGGGTTCCGTAGAGACTATACGCATCCAGGCTGAAATGCCTAAGATATAGTCCAGACCACAACGTCAGAAAACGGCGGTCGGGGAAATCCGGAGTGGTAAGCTAAGCTGTGGGTCGCACGTTCGAGTCGTGCCGGGGGCGCCAAAATATTTTGGAATTCGGATTTTGGAATTCGGATTTTGGAATTCGGGTTTTGGATTTTGGAATTCGGATTTTGGATTTTTGAAGGTGAAGATAGTTTGTCAGTTCCACGGCCTTGATATGGAATCTCTGGAATACCTGGAATCTTTGGAATCTCTGGAGTCTGCCGTCCGACATCTGATTTCTCAACTTGAAAGGCCGGCGGCTTTTCAGTAATAATTTAACTCGCACACGGCGGCTATAGTTCAGTTGGTTAGAACGCCAGATTGTGGTTCTGGATGTCGAGGGTTCAAGTCCCTCTAGTCGCCCCATTTTTCCCTTCCCCGTTTTGGCTTTGATCGCACCAGGCTTGTTCCCCGGAGGTTCGACATGCGTTTTCGGTTCATCATCATAGTTCTTGTTTTGATCGCAACCTTTTCGGCTTCGGCGCAAAAATCGGCGTCGTTCGTCCCGAACGAAGTATTGGTGAAATTCCGTGCCGGTACGAGCGATGCCGTGAAACAGCGTGCGGTTGATCGCTTCGGCTCGGCGCTGCTTGAGGAATTGGGCGACGGCGGTTGGGTCCGATTGCGGATCGCCGACGGACTGACGGTTGAAGACTCGGTCAGAAGAATTCTCGAATCGGGCGAGGCCGAATCAGCGCAGCCGAATTACTATTACCGACTTGCGGCGACCCCGAATGATGCGCAATTTGCATCGATGTACGGAATGTCGAAAATATCGGCCCCGGCGGCGTGGGATCTGACGACCGGAAGCGCATCGGTGGTTGTCGCGAACATCGACACCGGCGTCCGATACACGCACGAAGATCTGGCGGCGAACGCCTGGGTTAACACCGGCGAGATCGCGAACAACGGATCGGACGACGACGGCAACGGATTTATCGACGACGTTTACGGCTACGATTTCAGGTTCAACGACGCCGATCCGTTCGATGAGAACGGCCACGGCACGCACACCGCCGGAACGATCGGTGCGGTCGGCAACAATCTTCTCGGCGTTACCGGAGTCAACTGGAACGTCAAGATCATGGCGATCAAGATCTACAGCGCCGGCGCCACCGATTCGACATCGGCGATGCTTGTCAACGCTTACAATTACATCAGGATGATGAAGTTGCGCGGCGTCAACATCCGCGTCACCAACAACTCGTACGGCGACTGCCCGGAGGCGTGCGGCTATGATCAGGCGACGCGCGACGCGCTCGAAGCACTCGGCAACGCCGGCGTCCTGAATGTCTTTGCGGCCGGCAACGCGGCCCGCAACATCGACACCGGCGCGCCGTTTTATCCGGCGAGCTACGATTTGCCGACTATTCTTTCGGTTGCGTCATCAACATCGACCGATGCCAGGTCAGGCTTTTCAAACTGGGGAACCACCAGCGTCGATCTGGCCGCTCCCGGATCCTCGATCCTGAGTACGACGTTTTCAAGCAATGTGAGTTACGGCAACCTGAGCGGAACGTCGATGGCGACTCCGCATGCGGCCGGCGCGGCGGCATTGCTTGCGGCTCATAATCCCGCGCTTTCAGCCGCCTCGCTAAAAGCAACGCTGATGAACACCGTCGATGCGCTCGCTGCCTGGAACGGCGTCGTCAAAACCGGCGGACGCCTCAACGTGGCAAACGCATTGCAGAATCAGACGGTATGTTCGGCCACGTTTTCGCAGACTGCCTTGAATGTGAAGGTCAAAGGCGGAATTTTCACGATAACATCAACGGTACCGGCAAACTGCGATTATTCGGTCACGAGCAATGCCGGTTGGATCTTTCTTTCGAGCCCGAAACAGCTCAGCGGTTCCGGCTCGATAACGTTCCGCGTCGCGACCTCGCCGACGATTTCGCGCGTCGGCACCCTGACCGTCAATGGACAAACGATAACGATCACTCAATCAAAGAGCTGATTTTGATGTTTTTTGAGAAAAAGCGGGGCTTTTCCAACTTTATCGATAACAGTTGCGTCTAATTCCCGTAACCAACGCGAATCGCGACAGGCGAATCAAGCAAAATGTTTGCATTGCCAAAGATGAAAGTAGTATCATTCTACATTCCAGTCTGACGCGATTTTCGGATTTGCAGCCAGAACAACAAACTAAAGGATTAAATAATGAAGAGTTACTTGACCAAAATCGGCGTTTTCTTTGCCGTCACATTTGTTTTCGTCGCTTCGGCGACGGCTCAGGTCGCATTGCGCCGCGCGCTCGATTTCGACGGCGACAACAAGGCGGATCTCGCAGTTTTTCGTCCGAGCAATAATGTTTGGTACGTCAACAAGTCGGCGGGCGGATTTTTGATCCAGACGTTTGGTCTTTCCGATCGCGATTATATGGCGCCGGGCGACTTTGACGGCGACGGTAAGGGCGATCTTTCGGTTTGGCGGGATACGGATGGTATCTGGTATCGCTTGAACAGTTCGGACAACACCTTCGTCGCGTTCCAGTTCGGAATTACCGGCGATGAACCCGTTGCCCGCGACTACGATGGAGACGGAAAGACCGACTATGCGGTCGTCCGCCGATCAAACGGTGCGATGATTTGGTATCAATGGCGCAGCAACGGGAATGTTTTCGTTGCAACGACTTATGGTCTCGCAACCGACTACACCGCGTGCGGTGATTATGACGGCGACGGCAAGTTTGATCTCGCGATTCAAAGGCCCGGGGCAAATTCAGCCGCGCAATCCAACTTCTACGTCCTTCGTTCAGGCGACAACGTACTTGAAGTCACGCCGTGGGGGCTCAGCAACGATCTCGTCGTTCCCGGCGACTACGACGGCGATGGCAAAACCGATCACGCTGTCGTTCGCGAGGGTGCAACTCCGACATCGAATCTTGTTTGGTACATTCGCAAGAGCACCGATGGCGGTCTGATTGCACAGACGTATGGCATTACTGGCTCAGATTTGAACGCACAGGCCGATTACGATGGCGACGGCAAGACGGACCTCGGAATCTGGCGCGATTCGAACGGCAGCTTTTACGTCCTTCGGAGCTCGGACAGCGCATTGAACGTGACGCAGTGGGGCGTGGCAAACGACTTCCCTGTGGCCGCGTACGATACTCACTAAGCCGACCGCAAGCGGTGTTTTTTGAAAGGTTGAAGGCCAAAAGCCTTCAACCTTTTTGATTGTCGGACGTTTATAGTAACTTTGAAGCGATGGACTTTGATGATCTGATCCACAACAAGTTTTGCGGGCGGCACGTACTCGTCGTCGGCGATCTCGTCGCCGATCAATTCCTCCGCGGAACGATCAGCCGGGTTTCACGTGAAGCACCGGTCTTTATTCTGCGACATGACGAAACCGAAACATTTGCAGGCGGCGCGGCCAACGCGGCTTCCAACATTGCCGGGCTCGGTGCAACGGTTTCGATCATTGGAATTGTAGGTGAAGACGAGAACGGCCGGGCGCTTCTCAATCGACTCGACCAAAACGGCGTTGATCGGTCATCGGTCGTGATCTCGCCGGGCTTCAAAACGACAACGAAAGTCCGCGTACTCGCCGGCCAGCATTACGCCGCGCGCCAGCAGGTGATCCGTATCGATTACGAAAACTCAGGTGACGCGGATCAGGCCACCGTGAATGAAATTACAGCCAAACTTGAACGCGCCGCAGAAACTGCAGACGCCATCATAATTTCCGATTACAATTACGGAGCCGCGAACCCGGAGATCGGCAAGCTTGCCATTTCGATCGGCCGGCGTCGCGGAATTCCGGTCATTGTCGATTCCCGCTTCCGGCTGGAGCAGTTTCGCGGTGCGACCAGCGCGACTCCGAATCAGGACGAAGTCGAACAGATTCTCGGGTCGGATTTCAACGGGAACGACTGCGCGGAGTTGTCGGACCGTCTTGGCTTCGACGCATTGCTCGTAACACGCGGAAATCTGGGGATGCTGCTTGCGCGATCGGGCAAGGCCCCGGATACCTTCGACTCGGTCGGTTCGAAGGAGCCGGTCGATGTCACCGGAGCGGGCGACACGGTGATCGCTGTTTATTCGCTCGGGCTCGCCTGCGGGCTTGGATTTGCGGAAAGCGCGCGCCTTGCGAACCACGCCGGCGGAATCGTCGTCATGAAAAAAGGTACTGCAACCGTCGGTCCGGATGAACTTCACCAAACATCGCGAAAATCGTCCGTCGCGACGAATTGATCGGAAGAATCGGCGAACTCCGGAAGGATTCCGCAATTCGGGTCGTTCTCGCCAACGGATGTTTCGATCTCATACACGTCGGGCATATCCGTTACCTGCGGGGAGCGGCGGATCTCGCCGATATTCTCGTGGTCGGAATCAATTCCGATGAGCAGGTCGCGTCGCTCAAAGGCGGCGGGCGCCCGTTCATGCCGGATTCGGAGCGCGCGGAGATTATCGCCGCGCTCGAATGCGTCGACTTCGTCACGGTTTTTCATGAACGGACAGTAACCGAACTTATACAGGCGTTGCGGCCCGACATTCATGCCAAAGGTACGGATTACACGACTGATACGGTTCCTGAGCGGGCGATCGTCGCCGAATATGGCGGCCGCGTCGCGATTGTCGGCGATCCGAAAGATCATTCTTCAACCGAATTGATCGAGACCGTCAAAAACAAGTGATATGTGGACTTCCCGGACCAAGAGCGATCTGATCATTGAAGTTTGGGAAAAGCTCGACTGTGAAAGTGTCGGAGCCGTCGAGATCGAGGCGATCGAAATCGCGGTCGCGGATCGTTTCGGTGCAAGCGCCGTCGAATCGCCGATGGCAATCGCCAGGCAGCTTGCCGATGAAGGCGCCGAACTGCGGCACGCCGAGATCCTCACACTTTTCGTCCAACGTCTGACGCCGGTTCAGGACGAGCTGATCAATGAAATTGAGCTCGACTTTTCGAGTCTCGATTCGGCCCTTGTATCCGTCCGGCGGGCCGATGCCGAGCGACAAACGTTCGTGGCAAATGCCGATACGGAGCGGCAGAAGAGGCTACGCGAGCGCATTCTTGACGCCAAGAACCGCGCTGTCGACGGAACCCGAAACCCGAAGGTTGCAGCCGGACGACGGGCGGAACTCGGCGAAAT
Source organism: Pyrinomonadaceae bacterium (assembly GCA_044229875.1). Classification (GTDB taxonomy): domain Bacteria; phylum Acidobacteriota; class Blastocatellia; order Pyrinomonadales; family Pyrinomonadaceae; genus JAFDVJ01. The sequence continues at coordinate 21,996 of JBGASE010000009.1, forward strand.
CGCCGAATGGCTGACGATCTGGCTCCAGACACCGGCGATCTTCGCCAACTGGCTCGATCTGCGGACAAACTCAAGAGACTTCAAAGAGCGTTTCGGCAGGGAATAGATGCGAAGATTTTTTTCAGAAGAGCCGTTGAAGGCCGACAGTCGGATCGGACTGGGAATCGACGAATCCCGCCATATCCGCGATGTTCTGCGGCTCGCGGCCGGAGATGAGATCGTGCTTTTTGACGGTTCGGGAATGGACTTCAATGGACGGATCAAGAGCGTCGCGAAGCGCGAAACGGTCGTTGACATCATCTCTGAACTTGAACCGGCATCGGCTGAATCTCCGCTCCGACTATGGCTCGCGGTCGCGCTCCTGAAATCGGACAAGTTCGATCTGGTCGTCCAGAAGGCAGTTGAACTCGGCGTCAGCGGTCTTTTTCCGATCGTCACGCGGCGAACCGATATCAAATTGAAAGGCTCTGATTCGCGGGTCGGACGCTGGCGTAAGATCGCGTTGGAGGCAACGAAGCAGTGCGGACGGTCGCGGCTGATGACGGTCGCCGAGCCGATCGGGCTTGAATCGGTCTGCGAAAAATTCGATGATTTCGGAACCGTATTGTTTTTTTCGGAACGCGGCGGCGGTTCGATCGGCGATCAAACGGTCGGCTCCGTGCTCGCGATCAGCGGTCCGGAAGGCGGGTGGGACGATTCGGAGATCGCGGCCGCCAAAGCGAAAGGCGCCCGCGTTGTGACACTCGGCGGGCGCATTCTCAGGGCCGAAACGGCGGCGATTGCGATTGCGGCTATAATCGGCAACCGTTTCGGCGATATCAATTAATCTTCTAATCTTCAATCTTGACGGCTTTCGGCCGATAATACGCCTCGCCGCGTTGCTTCAGTTCGGCTTCGGACGCAAGTTTCGCAATCACCGAATCAAGCAACTCGCGATCGGCGAGTTTGAAGTTCACCATTCCCTTCGCCTCGACGTCAGGATCGTCAAAATTGATGATCAGATACTGCCGCTTCTCCTTGATGAATCCGCCGAGCAGACCGGCATACGGAATGACGCTGACCACCTTTCCGGTCGTCGATTGGACCGACTGTGACTGCGGAAAAACGACATTCATCGAACCATAAGGAATCGCAAAGCGCTCTTTCTGATCCTTCCCGAGGAAAATCAGCCGGTCGTTATCGTCGTCAAACTTCAGCGTACCTTCTTCTTTTTTCCCGTATCCGAACATTCCGCCCTCATACTTGGCAACGAACGATGCCGGCGCCGGTTTGACCGGTGCGGACGGTGCCTTTTGAGCTTCAACCGGTTTCGGCTGTGCGGCTGCGCCGACGGCGCAAAGTGCCGTAATCGCGATCAAAATCAGTGTTTTCATATAATTCAGTGTGTACGACTACGGCCCGCGCAGCAAACCTGCAAATTGACCGTCCTTGATGATTCTGCAATTCCAAAGTTATAGACGTTGTCCGCCGACGGTTCGTTGCCAAAGCAGTGATTGTTTTAGTACATCGAGCCGCGAACGATCAGATTCACTCGCGAAGGTCTCAAGTTCGGCGATGATCGCTTCGATCAACGGTGCCGCGAAAAGTCCGGCATGGGCATTGATCTGCGAAAAATAGCGCATTTCGAGCGTACCGTCGCGTGACGTGTGAAAGCGACGGATGTCCGTCACCGACATCGTTTCGACATCCTGGCCGGCCGCGATCGCACGGCGCGGAACTCCCTGTTCGGCCGCCGTGCCATCGATACTTCCGAGCACCAGAATCCCGATGAGAATTCCCTGTTCATTCAGATAATCTGGACTGAAGTGCGCAAGGTCCGGCGTCGGCGATAGCCGCGGTCCGAAATTTGAGTACTCGGGATTGATCAGTCTTGAATCGTATATGACACCGACGAGATCCGCTTCGGCGTCTGTGCGGAGCGCGACGAACCGGCCGAATCCGAACGCCTCCGCCGGCGGCGGTTCGGCAACGTCCAGCATATCGACGACGCGTGCGACGTAGTCGAGATGCGAGTTTGATCCGACGATTTTTGCGATCTTCATAAGCTTCCGCGCCCCAATTCGGGAATTACAAAAAGCAGCCACCAAAGAAGCACCTGAACCAACCCGGAAACTGCCGCCAGTATCACGATCAAACGCCGTCGTTCGCCGTTAATGAGCGCAAACACCACGGCCGCCGGCACAAATACCAATCCGAGATACGGAACCAACGAGTAAACCAAACAGGCACCGGCCGCCGTTTCGGTGATCCGAAATTCCTGATCCGATTTCATCTGCGCCTCCCTTTGCTCGCTGCCTTCCGCGAAACCTGAAAATCGAGGCCGTTTTCGTTCGCAAATCCTTGAAGCGCCGCAAGAAACACTTCGCGGTCGCGGAGACTGATGACGGCCGTTTGATCGGCGGTCTCGATCGCATAGGGATAACCCAGTCCGACAACGCACTCGGCGCGAACGACGTCGAGCACTTCATCAAGCAACCCTTCGTCGGCGATCCATGCCGGCAGGTCGATTCTCGCCGACGGATTTGCGGAGGTCGTCCGAAGATAAACGAATCCGGCGATCGATTCTCCGCGCTTCGGATCGAAAAACGGATCAAGTCCTCGCCTCCGGCAATAAAAGAATGGCGTCCGGTCGCCCCAGCCGCCGGGCTCGGTCAAGTGAAGAACCGAAACGTCGTCGATCGTCCTCACGGTGGGGCCGCGGCTTCCGCCGAATTCATCGGCGAGCGCCATCAGATCGCGGGCGTAGCTGCGGTCGACAAACCCGATCAACGGAACGTGTGTCGTCTCAGACAATCGGACGAGCTCAACCAGCTTCCCGATCATCTGCGATTGCAACTGCGTGCGCTCGGGCGCGATCGACAAAAACAGCGTTCCATCATAGAACGCAAGCGGCATCCGTTCGTTTCGCTCGCGCCAGCCGGCCTTGCGCAGGAGAAAAGCACTCACAGTTTCAATCTCTTCATGAAACCGCCGTTCGGAAACGCGCGTTTCAGGGATCGCCGGTTCATCCGCCGAAAGCAGATCCTCGGGAGAAAACAGCACGAATCTGGCATTCTTCGTGTACGACGCGTCCGATCGGTGATCGTTTTCAAACCAACCGATCTGAACGGCGGCGACCGGAAAAGAGATCTCGCGTTCAATAAAAAGCTGGCTGCCATCGGCGGCGAACGTCGTCCGATCGCGAAGCACTTCAAACGCCCATTTTCGGGCTTCTTCATGATTCCGCCAGACGATGTCGAACCCGATCCGGACCGATCTGCGCTCGAACATCTCTGCTGACGGAAACGCGCCGCATGATGAATCAGCCGCGAGTCGGTCGAACTCTTCGCGCGGAGCCATGATCAGCGCCGCGAAACGAGCCGCGTATGTCGCAACATCACGCCCACGCTTGACTGCGAGCTGAACAAAGTCCTCACGCTGGGCGTTGAGTTCCTGTTTTAAAAGTTCTTTGTAAAGCAGCTTAGCCGGCCTCGTTCCCGGAATTTCAAAATGATTCTAACCCAATTCGGAACGAATTACTTTTCGCGCCGCAACTGGCTGTAGCCGTCAACCTGAAATCGCCAGACCCGGTCTTTGCCGCGCGCTGCGACGACCGTGAATTTGCCGTCGCCGACACCGACTTCTTTACCGTCCTTGAATTGCCTGATGGTGTAAATCCCGACGTCATAGGCGAGCCGCTTATCGACCTGCCGTTGAACGATACGGAATGAAATCGTCATCGTGCGGCCTTCTTGCCGGATCCAGTCGAAGAACGAAGCGAACGTCGGTTTAATCGCGTCCCGCCCGATCAGGATTTCGGTGTCAGGCGGAAGATAGGCGGCTGATTCGGAGTACAGTCCGGTAACGAGATCCGCGTTCAACGTGCGGTACGCCTCGCTGAACTTTGCGTATACCGCGTCAATATGCGGATGAGCTTCGACGCCGCGATCGCGCGTCAGATCCTGCGCCGGGCAAAGTCCGGCGAAAAGCAAGCAGTAAGCAGTGAGCAGTAAGCAGTGAGCAGTCAGCCGTGACCAGGGAGCGGTCAGCCGTAAGCAGTCAGCGGTCAGCCGAAAGCAGTGAGCAGTCAGCCGGAAGCAGTGAGCGGACAATCGTGAGCACTGAGCACACAATAGCCCGTTCACAATTGCCCAATCTCCGTTGTCCATTGCCCTATCTCCGTTGTCCATTGCCCGCTCTCCGTTACCCTTTGCCCGATCTCCGTTCACAATTGCCCTATCTCCGTTGTCCGTTACCCAATCTCCGTTGTCCGTTGCCCAATCTCCGTTGCCCATTGCCCGTTACCCGTTGCCCGTTGCCCATTGTCCATTGTCCATTGTCCGGCACTACTGCTCACCGCTCACTGCTCACTCGGCTTCGGTTTGACCGCTGCTGGAATATCGCCGTCGTCGGTAATGGTAACGGACGGTTGGCGCGGTTTCGGTTTGCGGCCGGAACCCATTTTCAGTGCTGGCGGGAGTTTCGGCGCGCCGACGGTCTTGACGGTGTCGAGCGGTTCAGACCGCTTAAGAATCGCGCCGCCACGCCCGGCGATCCAAAGATCCGAACCGCCAAGATATGCGACCGCCTGCAACGTCGTTCCCGTAATATTCGGCTGCGTTCCCCAGGTGCGGCCACCGTCTTCGCTGCGGATGACGACTCCGATCTCGCCGACGGCGATCGCCGCGTTCCGACCGTAAGCGTAAACCGCGAACAGATTCCGGTCGATCGACGATTCCTGATCAGTCCAGGTTTCACCGCCATCTTCCGTCCGGAGGATCGTCCCATTCGCGCCGACCGCATACCCGACGCTGCGATCGTAGAACGAGAGTGCGTAGAGATTTTCACGCAGGTTGAAGTTTATCCGGCGCCACGTGATGCCGGCATCGTCGGAAATCAGGATCGTTCCTTTGTCGCCGACCGCGACCGCGCGCTTCTCGTCGAGAAATCTGACGTCTTCAAGCCAGTTTGTCGTCCCTGATTCGGCGGCGACCCAATACGCGCCGGCTTGGTCCGTCCGGATGATCGTGCCGTTTGCGCCGACCGCGATGCCCAGCATTTCGTTCACAAAACTGACACCGAAAAGATCCTCACTTGTTCCCGAAATTCCCGGCCCCCAACTTGCCCCGCCGCTGATCGATCGCAGCACGACGCCTCGGTCACCCACGATCCATCCCCGCGAATCGTTAACAAAACTGACGGCGTTCAGATTCGAAGCGATTCCGGAAAAAACCGGCATCCAAACGCGTCCGCCTTCGTTGGTGATCATGATCCGACCGCGGCTACCGACGGCGATCCCGATCTCCGGATCAAAAAACTGAATGTCGTTTATGTCTTCGCGGCCTCCGCCGGTCAGTCGTTGCCATGAAATTCCGCCATCGTCCGTTCGAACGATCAGTCCGTTGTCGCCGGCCGCCCAACCGATGTAACGATCGGCCATATGCACCGCGTTCAGCTTCGGGTTGGTCCGGACATTGAACGGCAGCCAGGAGCGGCCGCCGTTTCCGGTCAGCCAGACAAGTCCCCTGACGTCGGTCATCGATCCGAATGAGCCGTTGCCGAAGCTGATCGCCGTGAATTCGGTTTGTGTGAAGACGTTGATCCGTTCCCATTTCTCGCCCCGGCCGTCGGCGATCGCGACGCAGCCGCCGGCACCGGCCGCGACTATCCGCTCGGCCGAGACAAAGGACGCATCATTGATGGCCGTTCCGCCGCACGGCATCGTCACGCGCCAGTTCGCTCCGCCATCGATGGTGACCGAGACGATCCCATTCTGACCCGTAGCGACGGCACGCTGCGCATCGAGTATCGCGATTCTGCCAAAATGCTCCGTCGTCCCGGCATTTTGCGATGTCCAGCTTGCCCCGCCGTCGGTCGTTTTGAGAATTCTGCCGTAAGTACCGACGGCCCAGCCGATCGCCGGCGCGTCAGGGGCAAATGAAATCCCGCTCAAATGATCACGGACGTCGGTCAGGACGCATGTCCAGGACTTGCCGGAATTTTCTGTCATCAGGATCGCGCCCCGAACTCCGACCGCGACGGCGCGTTTCGTATCCCGCGCGGCGACGCCGTTGAGCGTCGCTTCAACCGGCGCGGCGATCCGCGTCCATTCGAATCCGCCGTTTTCGGTACGAAGAATCGTCCCGTCGTTGCCGACCGCATAGCCGGTTACCTTGTCCGGCGCAAACCGGATCGAGTTGATCGCGTTGCCCTGCGGTTTCGGGTTCTGCCAAATCCACCCGGACGACTGACCGGCAGTAACGATCGCGCCGGCGAGCACGAACGCCAAAACGACGAAAGGCGCGGTGATCCTCGGGTGATCATACCGCGCAATTCTTTTTGGATAATTTGAGAAACGCAGAATCAAATTTCAGCGACTCCGATCTCGGCGATCATCTCATCGAACAGCGTTTCATCGACGCGGCCGAGTTCGGCCGTTTTTCGCGCAAGCTGATCGACCACTTCCTGCACCGTATGTCCGGCATGTCCCTTGATCCACTCCCAGCGAATATTGTGTTTCGACGCGGCCCGGTCGAGTTTCGTCCACCATTCATGATTCGTTTTCCGCTTCCAGGTCCCGCCCATCGTTTCAACGACGTAGCGCGAATCGCTGAGCAACCGGACCTTGCACGGTTCAGTCAGCGTCGCCAGCCCGATGGTCGCAGCCGCGATCTCGGCCTGCTGATTGGTCGCGTTGCCGAGATACTCGCCGAACGCCCGCCAATAGCCCTTGTATCCAAGCGCCGCGACGGCGGCCGCCCGCGGAGAACCCCGGCCATTACCGAGCGACGAGCCGTCACAAACGATTGTCACTTCCTTCATTCGCCTCTCCGTTCGACGTAATGAGTCGTTTGCACGCGCCACAGAAAGCTGAACATCATGCCGATAATAATACTATAAATCCCGACGATAACTGCGTCCCAAATGAGGCCTGACATGACGAATCTCCCGACTCCGGCCTCGCCGCCTGATTCCCAGGCCGCAAACGGAAAGCCGATCTTGTTGACGCGGTTTCTGAGCTGCGATTCCCAGCCGATGGTAGTTGTCATCGCGATGAAGATCGCATACGAAACCAGCGCCGTAAACACGCCAAACGCGAACGCCTTAAATGAAAAATACTTAGTCATGTAATTCAAACTAACCCCGTCCTACGCATCGATTTCGTGCATTGTACGAATTTGCAGTTTCTTCGTCTCACCCGAATCCGAAAGTTTCGATCCGGAATTTCTGAGCTTTTTTGAGATCACCGGAGCCCGACGTAGTATTCAAAATCAACAGACGCTTTGCGCCTTGGCGCCTTTGCGGGAACACCAGTTTTGTTTCGCGCGAAGACGCCAAGGCGCAAAGCAATCATGTAACCTGCTTCAGAATTCAAAATTCAAGACTCAGCGTTCAGGAATTCCAATGTTGAATCTCAGAGGGTTCATTTCAGATTCCGCTCTTTTCACCTCGTCCCGACAAATTGAACGAACGCTTCGTCTCGGTTCGGGACGGGAACGCCGCGCTTGTTTGTCAACCCATCGGACTCCGCACGAATTTCGGATGCTCCGGAGATCAATCAAAATCCCTTGAGACACCATCGGCTTCAAACGCGAGATTGATCCTCTCAGCTATAATTTCCCAAACGGCTCCACTGCCGTCCGCGATGTACGCCGTTTTCGCCAGAATCTGCTCACGCGACACACCGTTTTCGATCCAGCTCTGGCGACCGTTGCTGAGATTCTGAAGGATCGGCATGACGCGGTCGACGGCCCGAGCGAATTTCGCTTCGGTCGAATCACCATCCTCAAATTCGAGCCAGTTGCCGCGCACCAAATCGGCCGCTTCGGCCGGAAGAAGCGTGCACAGACGTTCGATGCCGGCACGTTCCTTTTCCTTTGCATCGGCGCGGCCTTCGTCAAAGAAAAAGACATCGTCGGCGTCGATCTCGCCGAGGTCGTGAACGATCAACATCATCACCACGCGACCGATATCGATCGGCTTGTTCGAATATTTCGCGAGAACGATCGCCAACAGCGCGATTTGCCAGCTGTGTTCGGCTGAATTCTCATAACGATCGGTCCCGATCGCCTTTGTGCGGCGCAATACGTTCTTGAGTTTTTCGGCCTCGATGATGAATTCGAGGCATTTTTCGATGTCCTTCAGATTGGCTCCTTCAATCCTCGCCGATCGCGACAACGCTGTCGGCGAAATTCTCAAACGTGTCGTCGTGCGAAATTACGAACAACTGATCGAACGTCTTGCGTTGGCTGATCAGACTGATTTGTTCGGCCAAGCGCTCACGCCGTACGGCATCCATGTTCGTTGTCGGCTCGTCGAAAAACGCGAGCCTGATGTCTGACAATTGTTTGAGCAGAGCAAGCCTGACCGACAGCGCGGCCGCCATCTGCTCACCGCCCGAGAGCACTGCGAACGGCCGTTCATATCCCGCCTCTTCGAGAACGATCGAGTAATCATCGGTCCACCGTAAATTCCGCTCCGGGTTACCGGTGATCTCGCGGAACATCTGCGCCGCTTCGAGCGACACATGATAGACATAATTCCGGGCGACCAGCGGAGCACTTTTCTTGAGCGTCGCGCGAATGAACTCGGACGCTTCGAAGATCTTTTCGTCACGCCCTTTGGCGGCGATTTCGATTTGCATTTCGTCACGGACCGATTTCAGTTTTTCAAGCTCGGTCTCAAGCTGCGCCGCTCTAAGCTGAGCATTCTCAAGATTTGCGCGCGCTTCGGCGAGTCGCTTTTCGGCCTCGAACAAAGCCGTCCGCTCGGTCTGGTGGCGATCCCGATCATAATCCTTCGCCGCCGAATCAAGTTCGCCGGCCAGACGTTTCTGTTCGATCGACAAACTTTCGATTTCCGATCGCACGGCAGTGACCTGCGCCTCGCGTTCGGTGACAAGCAGCGCCAGTGGTTCATTGACGATGAATTGCCGATGGGCGGCTTCCGTCCGGTCACGGTCCGCGGCAACGCTTGCAAGTTCGGCATCAAGTTCACCAAACCTTTCGATCGCTTCGATTCCGGAACGATGTTCGGAATCAATCCGGACCAACTCCGATTCGATCGAAGTCATCCGGTCGCGAAGCCCCTTTTCGCGCGCGATCTCGGCTTCGGCCGCGATGAGCTGCGCCTTCGGATCACGCAACGCGGAGATCGCGGTTTCGACGTCGGTCAACGAGGTGCGCAATCCGGTCAGCGATTCGGTCTCGGCAATGCGCCGCTTTTCTTCTTCGGCGAGAACCTTTCCCTCCTCGGCCAATTGTTGAAGCTGGACGGACTTGACGGCGATCCGGGATGAAATTTTCTGCGCCTCGCGGGCCTCGGCAATCTGCTTCGAATTCGCCGCAAGCTCCGCTTCGAGCCGTTTGATTTCGGCTTCGGTCTGATCAAACTGCGTCGCGACGAATGCCTCGAGCGTCATACCGTTCTCGAGGTTCAGGCAACGCGCCGACAAGATCGGACACAGCCCGTTGCGGATCTCTTTCTGAAACCGCCGGTCTGATTCGAGCCTCGCTTTCGACGTTGCAAGTTCGTTTGTCAGCGAAGCCGCGTTCCGCTCAAATTCGGGCAGTTTTTCGCCGACCGCGGCGAGCCGTTCATCAGCCTTGATCTCAGCCTGGATCGACACATACTTCTGGCGCAACTCAGCTACTTTTCCGCTCAGTCGTTTCGATTCAACCGCGCTTTGCTCGAATCGGGCGATCTCCGACCGCAGTCGGACCCGTTCGCGGTCGAATTCTTCGTATTTCCTGAGATCGGGTTCAATGGCGGCGATCGTCCGGCGTGCCTTCTCGACCCGCTCGAGATCTTCGGCGATCCGGATTTTCTCGGCAGCGGCGTTTGTCCGGGCCGCCTCGGACTTGGCGATCGACTGCCGGAGTTTGTCGCGTTCGGCGCGCTGTTGATCAAGTCCGCGAAGGCGGTTGAGAGACTCGACGTGAAGCTGGTGATCAGCCTTCATATTCTCGACGATAGCCGCCGCGACGAGCGAAGCCTTCAGTTCGAGATCGCGTTGACCGAAAATGAGTTCGGCACGCAACCGCGTATTCTCGCCGGCGTCGAATTCGGCTTTGAGCTTGCTGACACGGGCTTCCGTTTCATCCAATTTGGAAACCGACGCCTTTCGGTTTTCAGTCTCGGCGCCGATCTCACGAACGGCGTCCGACAGTCGCGTGACCTGTCCGGCGAGAGAATTGAGTTCGGTCGAGACTGATTCATACCGGCTCAGTTCACCTTCTGCTCGGGCGATGCGTTCCCGCGCGGCGACGATCTTGAGTTCGACAAAACGCGACGTTTCGCGGAGCTTGTCGGCGCCGAATCGATATTCGTCGACCTTCAGGAGCTTGTCGAACGCCTTCTTGCGCGCCGTCTGCGTATCGAGAAAAACGGCGGTGAATGTCCCCTGCGGAACGCCGATCGCGGTTCGGAACAGAACTTCAAGATCGGTTCCGGGTTCAACCCCGAGATGCTGCCAGAGAAATCGCGAAACTTCTTCTTTCTTGTCGGCGATCCGCATTTTGAGCTCGGGATCATAAACGTAGTAACCGGTTCCGGTGTCGCGGTAGACCTGATACCGGCGTTCGTCGACACTGCTTTCAAACGTCACCCGGGCGCTTCCCTTTTTTGCTCCGCGTCGCAGAAAATCTTCTTTCTTGTAGTCGAGGAGATCGAACAGCGTCCACGCTACGGCCTCGATGATCGTCGTTTTTCCAGCGCCGTTCTGACCGACGATCGCCGTCGTTCCGCGCTCGAATTCATGACTGAATTGCGCGTGGGATTTGATGTCTTCGAGTTCTATCCTGGTGATGTGCACGTGTCTTCGATTTCAGGGCGTGATTTTTGCTCACGCATCGCGATTCCGGACATTCCCGGTTCCGGCCGCTTCATTCCGGTTTTTGTTTGATTTTAGTTTACGCGGCGACAATTGCGAAATCGAAGAAATGAGTTGTATCGGCGAGATCGGCAGACGGGAAATGCCCGGCCGGATCGGAGACCGGTCGGGCGACATCACCTACGGGATTCGGCGTTTCTATCCGGATCGGCGGACCCACTGTTCGCCTTTCCATTTTGGTTTGACGTTTGATCCGTTCGGCATTCCGATGCTTCCGTCCGGATAAAAATGGAGCACGGTTCCTTCCCATTCCCCGAAATTCATCTCGATATCCCAGACCAAGCTCAACACGCCCTTTTTGTACAACTGGATGTCGGTAGACGCGGTGACGATCGCGCCTGAGTAGAAGGCGATCTGCGAACACAGATAAACGCCGTTTCCGACCTTGGCTTCGTTCGCCATTCCGACCTGGACGCCGGCCGCCGCGCAGGCGTAAATCACGATTTCGCGGACCTTTCCCTTCAGCGCGTTCCATTTCTGCACGTTTTGAAGCGACAAGCCCTCTTTTCCCAGCTGAATTCCAAGTCCGCCGTGCTGCGTTTTCGAATCAACCAGTCCATGCGCCATGATGAGAATATTGCGATAGCCGGCGTTGTTCTTTGTAAAAAAAGCGAGCGTTGACAGGACGCTGTCGAGACTGATCGTCTCGTCAATATTGAAAACCACGCGCTGATCAGTCGTTTTCGGCGGATTTCCCTCAAGTCGTTTGTCGCGGACGATGATGTCAATCATTTCATTCTCCCGATTCCCAGCCCGAATTTCGTGCCCGAAGGCCGGCGCACATGAATGCGCACTACGGTTTTAGCCCGAAATCGGCCTTTCCATCTTTAGGAAAAGTTGAATTTTCGGTGAAGAATTTATGAAGACCAACGCATTCGATTGATTGCGGATTCAAAACGATCCTGTGTTAATTTACTGTCAGCATTTGCACACACCATGAAAAAAAGAAACGCATTGACACTTCTCTTTTCGATCATCCTGATCGTCACAACCGTGCAGGTCGGCGCGCAGACGAAAAAGCTGACGATTCTTTATTCGAACGACCTGCATTCGCACCTTGAACCGCACCGCGTTCCGTGGGTCAGCGAGACCCGGCTCGTCGGCGGATTCGCGAACTTTGCGACGCTCGTCAAGAAAGAGAAAGCGATGAATCAGAACACGCTCTATTTCGATGCCGGCGACTTCTTCACCGGCCCGTACATCAGTTCGCTGACGAAGGGCGAGGCGGTGATCGACGCGATGAATCATCTCGGGCTCGACGCTGCCTGCGTCGGCAATCACGAATTCGATCACGGCTGGGAGAACGCGCAGCAGCAGATGGCGAAGGCGAAGTTTCCGATCCTCAACGGCAACATTTTCATCAAAGGGACCGATCGGCTGCACTGGAACAATCCTTACATCATCAAGGAACTCAATGGTTTACGGATCGGCGTCATCGGGCTGCACGGCAAATTCGCGTTCTATGACACGACGTCCGACGAGATGATTCAGGGAGTTGAAGCCCGCGACGAGGAGATCTATTTACGAAAATACATCGATGAATTGAAACCGAAGACCGATCTGATCGTGCTGCTCATCCATCAGGGAATTCCCGGGCGCCAATCGACGAGCGGCGTCACCGACGTCGCCCGCAATCTGCAGAAGGACATCGAACTCGCGCAACGCGTGCCGGGACTCGACCTGATGGTTACCGGTCACGCACACACCGGCACCCCGAAACCGCTCTATTCGAACGGAACGGTGATCGTCTCGACCGACGCATACACGATCCAGCTCGGAAAACTTGAGATCACCTATGACGTCAAAAAGGACAAGATCGTCAAATACAAGAATCATTTCGGACCGGTTTTCGACGATGCGATCCCAGACGATCCGGAGATGTCGGCCGTAATCAAAAAGTGGAAAGATAAGCTCAAGGTGATCACCGAAGAGGTCGTGACGACCTCGACCGTTGAACTGACCCGATCTTACGGCGAAGAGTCGCTGCTCGGGGATATGGTCGCGGATGCGATGCTCGATGCTTATCCCGAGTTCGATTTCGCGATCACGAACAGCGGCGGATTGCGCCAGGACGTCGACGCCGGTCCGGTAACCGTCGGCGAACTGATCTCCGCGTTTCCGTTCCCGAACACGGTTTACCAACTCGAAATGAAAGGCAGCCAACTTCGCAAGATCTTCGAACACGGTGCCGGCCTGACAAACGGAATCCTTCAGGTATCGCGCGGAGTCGAAATGATCTACGATGAGTCAAAGCCGATCGGACAACGCGTAGTTTCATGCAAAATAAAGGGCGAACCACTGACGGATGACAGAACTTACCGACTGCTGACGTCAAATTTCCTGGCCGATGGCGGCGACGGATTCCTCGAATTCAAAAACGCGTCGTTCAGAAAAAACACGGGTGTTGAAATGCTCCAGTCGATGATTAAGTATCTGAAGAAGTTTCAGACATTTGCCCCGAAGATCGAAGGCCGGGTGAAGCGAAAAAATTAGGCGTAAACAAATCAGAGTTTTTGATCCAAGCCGTTCCCGCCCGCTCACGCAGGCGGTACTGACTCTTTACTTTTAACATTTCACTTTTTACTTTGATCCAAGGCTGTGCCCGCCCGCTCACGCAGGCGGTACTGACTTTTCACTTTGATCCAAGGCAGTGCCCGCCCGCTCACGCAGGCGGTACTGACTTTTTACTTTTAACTTTTAACTTTTTACTTTACTTATGAAGATCGAAAACGGCGAGAACATTATCGTAATCCTTCAAAATCCGCGAGAAAAGGTCGTCGGCGTGCTTCATGAGATCGGCGCGGCGGGAATTTTCATGCGCGGCATCGATCTCGGATATTTTGAAGAATGGATGAACGCGATCAAGAACGACGAGCCGTATCTGCCGATGCAGGAGTATTTCTTTCCGATGTGGCGGGTTGAGCGCGCGACGCGCGATGAGAGTTCATTCGAAATGCCGTCGCTAGCCGAGCAATTCAATCAGAAGACCGGTTTCGACCTTTCGGATTTCTGAATCAACGCGCCGCAGCCTTCGCATTCTTAAGCATCTCTCCGTAGCCGGCTGCCTGGCGACGATTTTCGTCCGCGCTCGCGCGGTTCCCAATCGCATCATTCAACTTTGCAAGTTTTCTTGAAAGATCAACGACCTGGTTGATGGCCTCAAGATTCTTTCCGTCAGCCTTGAACATCGCAAAAAACGATGCTCGCGATTTTTCGAAATACGGAATCGCAGCGGCCGAATCTCCTGAGTTCTCAAGGATCAAACCGAAAAGCGAATCTATCTCGGCGCTGTCGAATCGCGCTTCACGGTTGCCCGAATCCGACTCGAGATTGCCGGCTGCGAGCAATGCGGCGCTGCGGGCAAGTTCGAGCGCTTCGGCCGTGCGTCCGTTCCGGCTGAGAGTCTTCGCAAATGAACTCTGTGCGGCGATCAGATTCCTTCGTGTTTCGGCACTCGGATCAAGCACCGCCAGTCTTTCCATGAGGCGAAACATCCGTTCATGATGCGGCAACGCGGATCTGAAATATCCCGCCGCATCTTCGGCCGATCCGTTGATCAGCGCATTTTCTCCGAGCCAAACGTAGGTCGTCCCCACTCTCTGATTTGAGCGGCCCGCCACGCGAATAATTTCGATCTCGTCCGGAGCGAGTTGGGCCGACTCTTCAGCCAGTTGAGCCGCCCTGGCGTGACTTTCCAGTTTTTGAAGCAGCGATTCACGGTTACCGATGCCGCCGACCGAGTCGCCTTTGCGGATGAAGATCGTCGCGAGCTGTGAAATTCTCAGCGCCGACCGCGGTTCGGAGCGTATGATCGATTCAATCAGTTCGACCGACCGGTCGATCAGCGAAAGTTTGAACTCGGCAGAATCGGCAACACGCGGCGAGATCGACAAACGCCGATCATACGCCTTGATCAACTCGTCCTTGACTTGAATCTCGTCAGGCGCAGCTCGCGCAACGCTTTCAAGCAGATCGATCGCTTTCCCGTAGCTTTCGAGCGCGCCGCCCGTATTTCCGGTATTCGCCGAATAGATCGCGCCCTGTGCGTCACCGAGTTTCAGATAGGCAAGTCCGAGTTCGCGCTGAAGTTCCGGATCTTCGCCCGAGTCCGCGGCAAGGCCGTCGAGATACCGCGTCGCATCGGAGATCAGCATTTCGCGGATGGCGGTCGAACCGTTAAGTTTTTGGATCTCGTCGTGATACTTGAAAACGACGTTGTTCGCGATCGCGCGGACTTCCCGAAAGCGTTTCTCGGCAAGTTCGCGTTGTCGCTCAGCCCGATACGCCTGCCACGACGTCGCTGCGATTCCGGCGATCAGGGTCAGCGTGACAATCACCGTGGCGACCGCCGCGGCCCGGTTCCGGCCGACAAAACGGCGGAAACGGTAGGTTAGAGAGTCGGGCCGGACAAGGACCGGCAAACCCAACAAGTATCTGCGAAGATCCTCTGAAAATTGATCGACCGACGAATATCGGCGCCCCGGATCTCTCTGAAGCGCCTTGAGAACGATATTGTCGAGATCGGAGTCACCGCCGGTACGGAGTTTGGAAGAATATGCGAGCGACGGAACCGTCGTTTCAGCGTTCGATATCGTCTCAAGAATTTCGGCGTACGATCGGCCCGCGAAATCATACGGTCGTCGGCCCGAAAGAAGTTCGTAGAGAATGATGCCGAGGCTGTATACGTCGCTCGAAGTCGAAACCCGCTCGCCTCGAATCTGTTCCGGCGATGCATATTGCGGCGTCATCATACCGAGTTGCGTCGCTGTTTCGCCGCCTGAATCGCGGTCGAGCGCTTTGGCAATCCCGAAATCCAGCAATTTCGGGACACCTTCGGCGGTGACGAGAATATTTGACGGTTTCAGGTCACGATGGACGATCAATTGGGCGTGCGCGGACGAAACGGCGGCACAAACCCGTCGAAATAGTCCGACGATCTCGGCGGCATCGAGATCGCGGCAGAATTCAACGATCGGTATGCCTTCGACAAACTCCATCGCATAGTACGGCAGCCCTTCAGGGGTGCGCCCGCCGTCGACAAAACGAGCGATGTTCTCATGCTCAAGTCCGGAGAGGATCTGTTGCTCGGATCGGAAGCGCTTCAGGATCAGATCACTGCCGAAGCCTGACCGGATCACCTTGATCGCGACGCGTTTCGTGAAATCCTCGGTTTCACGAACGGCTTGGTAGACGACGCCCATTCCGCCGCGACCGATCTCCTTGATGATCCGGTAATCGCCGATAGCCGACGGCATCGGCATTTCGAAGCTGTGAACGTCGGCCAGCGGTTCGTTCAGCGCGCGGCTGTCGGCTTCAGCGGCATCGAGCATTTCAAGCACATTCGCGCGAATGGATTGATCGATCTTGAGGATAAATTCGGCGCGGTCCGCGCCCGTGAGTTCGTTCGCCGCATTGAACGCTTCTTTGATCCGCTTCCAGAGTTCCGGTTCCATTTGAATCGCGTTTATGAGATCTGCGTCAACAGCCACGCTCGAGCCGAAGCCCATTCCCGTTTGACCGTCGAAACGGAAATCGACATGAAGTCGGCGATCTCCTCATTCGTCAAACCTCCGAAGAACTTCATCTCGACGATCTTCGCCTGGTCGCGGTCCATTGCTTCAAGCCGTGTCAGAGCGGCGTCGAGCGCCGACATATCGAGCGGTATGTTCTGCGGAAAATTTACGGCATCATCGAGCGAAATCACCGTTTCGCCGTCGCCGCGTTTCCGGGCCCGTTTGGCGACCGCGTGATTGACCAAGATCCGGCGCATCGCTTCGGACGCGATCGCAAAGAAATGGAGTCGGTTGTGCCAGTCAACGGAATGCTGTTTGATCAGGACCAAATACGCTTCATTGACCAGCGCCGTCGGCTGAAGCGTGTGATCGACGCGTTCAAACGACAACTTTCTTGCTGCGACGCGTTTCAGTTCGTCGTAGACCAACGGCAACAGTTCATCAAGCGCCGCCCGATTTCCGTTGCCGGCTTTCTCAAGCATTTCAGTTATCGTTTTCGCGTCGGACACTATCACCCGATTCTATCTCAACCGATCGCGATTCCGCCACACTCGGAATTTCGGCATCGCTGAATCATTTTGGACCGATTCCGACGATTTTACTGCGATTGGTACGGAGGCTTTAGAAAGATTGCGTATGAGACTACTGTTTGCACCGATCGCCGTTGTGATTCTGGCGACCGCCGTTTTCGGACAAAACATCGCGAAGGTCGCTGACGACACATTCGATTACATCAAGGCGGGCACTTTCGGGAAACCGAAGGTCGCAAAAAACTCCGTGAAGATTTCTCTCGGACATGTGAGGGTTCATTACAAAATGATCACTTCGGCGGCTGCGACCGGCAAGAACAACAGCGCCGAAGTGACCGTTTATCTCGACAGCGATCTGACGAATCAGGATCTTCAGGTTCTGACTGACGAGTTTTATCGAACGCTGCTCGCGAAGCTGAACGCGGCCGGAATCGCGGTCGGAAGTTACGATGAGGTCAAGGCGACTGAATACTGGGCTGACCGCCAGAAGACGCAGGAAGACAAGAAACTAAATGACGCCGACGGCAAAAACGGTCAGGCATGGGTTTCATTTACGGCGTTCGACGGTCCGGTGATGATTCGATATCGTCCGCTCGGGACGCCTGAGTTGCTCGGCTTCGGCAAGCTCAAAAAGATGTCGAATTCGGCTGAATCGACCGGGGGCGACCTTGCGACGTTCGACGTCGTGCTCGATTTTGCGTCGATCCAGCTCAAGACCGGATTCAAGCAGGAGCGTTCGGGCTGGCTTTACGACAATGGCAAATATACGGCTGATTATGCGATCGGAGGGATGATGAATGTCCCTGAAAGCTATATCCTGATGGTCGACAAGAAGAACAATTTCGATCAGTACAGGAGCGCGTTCCCGGTCGCGGCGCGTCGGCTGTTTGCGGCGCAGCCATATGAGGACGAGTCAAAGTCGGCGCTAAAAACGCGCCAGTTTCTCGGCGATGCGCGGTTCAAATTCACGCCATTGGTGATCTCGTCGAAGCGCGAGATGTACATCGCCGCCGCCCGAGAAATGCTGACGCTGTATGCCGAAATGTTCGTCGAAAAGATGAAAGTGATCCGCGGAACTTCGACTCCGGGGACAACGGCGGCCCAGAAGCCGACCGACGGGACAACGCTTCAACAGGTAAACGAAACTGCCAGAAAGAACAACGAGCCGACGCCGGAAACGCGCGGTGAGTTGGAGGCAGCAGCAAGCGAGGCCGCGAATGCAGGAAAGTATCGCCTTGCCGCCGACTACTACACGGAGCTCATCGCAAAGAATCCGGGCGAGATTGCATATTACCTAAATCGCGGCACAATCCTTCTCAACAACCTCAATGACGTCAAGGGCGCGATAAAAGACTTTGAAGCGGGCATCAAGCTCGACCCGGCGGAACCCGTGTTTTATTACAATCGCGGTACCGCATATGTGAAACTTGAGGAGTGGAAAAAGGCAAAGGCGGACTTTGACAAGCATATTTCGCTTAATCCGAACATGGCCGAATCGTACCTGAACCGCGGAATCACGTTGATCTATCTGAAGAAGCCGGATGAGGCGCTTGCGGATTTCAATCGCGGCATCCAATTGAATCCGCGGCTCGCAAATCTTTATCGCGCCCGGGCGATCGTTTACAAATCGCAGGGCAACGCGGCATTGGCACAGGCTGACGAGATCCGCGCCGCGCAGCTTTCTCAGTAACGGCCGACGTTTGAACCGGGGCAGGCTTGATGAAGCCGATCGAGCCTGCCGGGATAATCGAGCTGTCCGAGTCCACGTCACTCAGAGCGGAGCGTGTGACACGCTCGATATGCCACGAACGGCCCGAGGGTGTGTCACATGCGCTGTTCGGTTGGATCGATCCACCATGTTTCGCTGTGCTCCGCGTGGCGCTTTCGATAAGACGCACGCTTCGAAGCCATCACATTTGCTTTGCGAATTGTCCGATAGGCTCCACAATTCTCGAATTTCGCGATTGCGACGTTTGTCTGCCGTTCGCGCATATTTTGACTTCAACTTTCGGGCATGTCCCGATCCCCAATTTCTGACTCGATTAAGAAACAATTTATTTCGATTAAGGACTCTTCCGCCGGCGTCACTGTAATCTGAGTTTACTTATCCGTCTGCTGAACACTGTTAACCTCATTCTTGTCAAAGCCGTCGGAAACGCAATTATTCGGAGGCACTGCCAGGCCTTCATCGGCCTCACTGAACGCTCGGGCCCTCATGTGACACAATTTGTGCAATCTTGTTGCATTTATGAAACACGCCTGCTATACTCACTCTTGTTTTTGGAGAAGAGCGTTCAAAGGAGAAAGTAAGCACAATGGCACAACCAGCTATGAGCATTGATTCCAAGGGCAAGGCGATCGATTCCGCGCTTGCAAACATTGAAAAGAAATTCGGTAAAGGCTCGATCATGCGGCTTGGAGAACGACCGCATGAAGACGTCGGGGCAATCTCCACCAATTGTCTCAGTCTTGATGCTGCGATCGGCGTCGGCGGATTCCCGCGCGGCCGGATCATCGAGGTTTTCGGTCCTGAAAGTTCGGGCAAAACAACGCTCGCTCTGCAGGTCGTCGCACAGGCCCAGAAACTGGGCGGCGTCACGGCGTATATCGACGCGGAGCATGCGCTTGATCCGGAGTATGCGGAGAAACTCGGCGTTAACATCGACGATTTGCTGATCTCGCAGCCGGACTCGGGCGAACAGGCGCTCGACATTGCCGAAACGCTTGTCAGATCGGCGTCGATCGACGTTATCGTCGTCGATTCGGTGGCGGCACTCGTCCCGCGCGCGGAAATCGACGGAGAAATGGGCGATTCGCATATGGGACTGCAGGCACGCCTCATGTCGCAGGCACTCAGAAAACTTACAAGCACAATTTCAAGCACGAACACGTGCTTCATCTTCATCAATCAGTTGCGTGACAAGATCGGGGTCTTTTTCGGTTCGCCTGAAACGACGACGGGCGGCAAAGCTCTCAAGTTCTACGCATCTGTCCGGATCGACATCCGCCGCATCGGCGCGATCAAGGACGGAGACAAGATCGTCGGCAACCGGACAAAGGTCAAGATCGTAAAAAACAAGGTCGCGCCGCCGTTTCATGAGTGCGAGTTCGACATCATGTACGGCGAGGGGATCTCGCGCGAAGGAGACCTGCTCGATCTTGCCGTCGCAAACAATATCGTCGAAAAGAGCGGCGCATGGTTCTCATACAGCGGCGAGCGTCTCGGTCAGGGGCGCGAGAACGTGAAGAACATGCTCAAGGAAAATATCGAGATGTATGACCGGATCGAACATGACGTCAAGGTCAAGCTCGGCCTGATCAAGAAAGCAGAAGCAACAGCTTAGGGCAGACGTCAGATGTCAGACGTCAGATGTCGGACATCAGATTTCAGATGTGTCAGACGTCAGATGTGTCAGACGTCAGATTTCAGACGTCAGACGTCGGATGACAAATGTCAGACGTCAGTGGTTAGACGTCAGATCCCAAATTTCAGACGTCAGATGTTCGAATCGAGGATTCCACCGGATTCGAAGCCGAATTTTCGATTATCTGGTCCTATTCAAATCCAGATCGACGCCCCGTGTACCGACGGCGTCGATCTGAAGTAAGGCTGCCATGTCATCCGGACTCTGGAATCCGACGCCTGAAATCCGACGCCTGAAATCCGACGTCTGTAATCCTGCGATCTTGAAATGTTGAACTCTGAGATTCGACCTCTGACGACTGACGTCTGAAGTCTGACGTCTGAAGTCTGACGTCTGACATCTGGCGTCTGGCGTCTGGCGTCTGACATCTGGCGTCTGGCGTCTGGCGTCCGACATCTGGCGTCTAGCGTCTGACATCTGACGTCTGAACTACGGCTTTCCCGCCGGTCGATTGACGGCGCTCGGATCTTTGATGACGGTATTCATCTGCTTCTTCAGGGTTTTCTCGTCAGGAATTCCCGGCGTCGGGGTCGCGCCCTTCGGAACCGGCGTCTTGCCTGCCATGTTTGAATCAGGAATGCCGGGCGTCGGTGTCGCTCCGCGTTGCATGTTCGTGATGTTGGCCTGATCCGGCGGCGGAATTCCGGGCGTAGACTTGCCGTCGGGCGCAAGCGGAGTCCCCGAAAATTCGGGCGGAATATTGGCGGGAACGTTTGAATTCGGCCCGGCCTGTGTCGAATTCCCCGGCGCGCTCGCTGAAGTGCACCCGGCGAGAAGCCCTGCGGCCATAATCATTACTGCATAAATTACTTTTTTCATTGATAAATCTCTCTCCTATTTAAACATAACAGTGCCGGCTTGAATGTTGCGCCTCCGGAGGGCGGCGACGGCGTTCAAACCGGCACGGGCAGGTATCAAACGGAATTCGGAAGGTTTTAGCAACCGACATGGGCAGAACGGTTACTAAACGCGATTATAGCCCCATAACACTTGGTGTCAACCGTTTTTTCGGCAATTTTTGGCGAAAATTACGTGATTTTTGCTTTTGTTTCATTCGATTTGACATCAAAAAGCGCTATCTATTAGACTTACAAATTCGTGCCGAAGAGAAATCAGAAGCGCATTGAAAATCCGGCCAGGTAGCTCAGTTGGTAGAGCAGCGGACTGAAAATCCGCGTGTCGGCGGTTCGACTCCGTCCCTGGCCACCAGATTTAATGAGAAGGCCCTTTTTCGGAAGGGCCTTTTCGATTTTGGATTTTGGATTTCGGATTTTGGAAGGTGCTGGGCTTGAGCTCATGGCCCATTTGAATCTTGATTCTTGAATCTTGAATATTTTGAATCTTGATTGTTAGATCGCTTCCCCTAAATCCGACCCCGCCCGATTCACAAAAACTTCACCAAAACTTCAGCTTTTTCAAAGGACTTTTGAGGCGTTGTCATATTATTGTTTGCTCGGAATCGGATATGTTATTTCGATCGCCGAGGAAACACTATGATGTATGACCACATTATCGTTGGTGCCGGGACGGCCGGCTGCGTGCTCGCTGGGCGCCTGTCCGAATCCGGCCGCAATGTACTTCTGATCGAAGCCGGCGGCAAGCCGTCAAGCCCGTTTGTCAATATACCCGCGGGTTTTGCCAAACTCTTCAGGACCAAGCTCGACTGGGCGTTTGAAAGCGAACCGGGTGCGGCAATCGGCGGGCGCCGGATCTTCACGCCACGCGGAAAAATGCTTGGCGGAAGCTCGAACATGAACGCCCAGATTCATCAATGGTGCCACCCGTCCGATTTCGACGGTTGGGCGAAAGCCGGCGCCGACGGCTGGAGTTGGGCCGAGGTCGAACCTGCGTTGAGGGCGCAGGAAAACTGGACCGTTCCCGACGGAAACACGCGGCGCGGACGTTCCGGGCCTCTCCTGATCGCCCCGAATCTCAATTGCCTCAACATCTCGGGTTCGTTCGTCGAGGCGGCCCGAGAGTTGATCCCGAACACCTCGGACGACTACAACGGCGGCGAATATCTCGGAGCCTGGACCTGTCAGCTTGGGCACCGCAAGGGTCGGCGATTCAGCTGTTACCACGGTTATCTCGAGCCCGCGATCGGACGCACCGGACTAACGATCAAGACGGGAGCGACGGTTTCGGAGATCGTCATCGAGAACGGTCGCGCCACCGGAGTAAAATATTTTCTTGACGGCCGAGTCGAAACCGTAAAGGCCGAACGCGATGTCATCCTCGCCGCCGGTACGTTCGGGTCTCCGCAGCTTCTGCAACTGTCTGGAATCGGACCGGCCGATCACCTTCGAGCGCATGGAATCCCGGTCGTGGCGGACATTCCCGAGGTTGGTGAAAATCTACAGGATCACCCGCTTGTGCCTTTGGTCTTTTCGACCACCGGGACCGAAACGCTGAAAAGCGCCGAGTCCCCTGTCAACCTGTTCAAATACCTGGTATTCAAGCGGGGAATGCTGGCGACCAACGGAATCGAGGCATTCGCTTTTGCGAAGAGTTCGATCTGCAAAGTTGATGCACCGGACATCGAGATTATCGTCGCCCCGTTTGAGTGGCGCAATCAGGGGCTTGAACCGCCGCAGATACATGCCGTTTCCCTCGGCGCGGTCGTCGCCGCACCGCTCTCGCGCGGCTCCGTACGCGTGCGGAGCGCCGATCCGAGAAACGCGCCGCGGATCGATCTCGGATTGCTTTCGGATTCCGAGGGGCACGATCGACGGGTCATCGGCGAGGCGGTCAACCTCGCCCGCCAGATCACAAAAACCGTTCCATTCTCCCGCGATTGCTCGGCCGAAGTCGCACCGGGCCCCAACGTCACAAGCGACGCCGCGTTGTCAGAATGGTATTCAACCTGCATTCAAACGGTTTATCATCCGACATCAACGTGCCGGATGGGCAATGACCCCCGCGCGGTCGTTGATCCCGACCTCAGGGTCAACGGCATCGCAGGGCTCAGGATTGCCGATGCGTCGGTCATGCCGTCCGTTCCGCGCGGACATCCGAACGCCGTGGTCGCGATGATCGCGAACCGACTGGCCGACCAACTCATCGTCCAGGACTGAATCAAAATTCAACACTTAAGATTCAAGGTTCAGGAAGTTCAAGAATCAAAATTGAGTCCACTCCGTTGTCAGAGGAGACTCAAAATTCAAGAATCAAGATTCAAGACGTTTGGAACCTTGAATTGTGACTCTTGAATCTTGACTCTTGAACCCTGAATCTCTTGAATTTTGATCCTTGAATTTTGAATTTTGATTGACTCTTGATTTAGCGCTGATTCTTCACGGATTCGCGACGAAATTTGCGTTCGAAACATTGCCGGCCGAAAGCACAATGCGCGACGGAGACGTAAACGAAAACCTCTTCGAATCGACCGTTACCGTGTACTCCGTTGCAGACTCCATTCCCGGAAAACGGAAGTTCCCGAAACTGGATGTAAGCGTTGAGACCGGAGATGCAAGGTTGCCACCCGAGATGGTCACGGTCGCATTGCGGATTCCGGCTCCGTCGGCCGTCGTCACGCGACCGCCGACGGTGATCGGGACGACGCGAACCATTGCGTATGCCTTGACGACGCCGTTTAACACCCCGGTTCCGACGATCATTCCGTTTTCACTGATTCCGAGCGCCGATGATGATGTGTTGGTTGAGAGATCCCAGCCGGTTCCGGCGGGAATTAGATCTGCGAGCCGATATGTCGAGACGCCGTCAAACAAAAAGGGAATCGCGAATGCAGACGAGGCTGTTCCGACCGCCCAACCTGACGAGTTCACGCCGCGTGCCGAACCCTGTGTCGTGCCGGCCGGCAACGGGATCGCGAGCATACCGCCGGATTGAGTCCAAATGAAAGGCATGCCCGACCCCTGATTGAGCATGCTCGAGCCGACAATGTGACCACCGTTCCCGATTCCGAACGTCAGCGCACCGTTCATTCCCGGAAGCGCGCCGACTTCGGCCGCTGATCCGGAACCGATGTCGTAATAAATGCCGACGTTGCGGGCTGCGTTCGAAGGGTCGATTCCCTGCCCGACAATCCGTCCGGAATTGTTGATGCTGAACGCGGTCACAAAAAATGCTCCGCCCGGCGTAGTCTGCGATATGAACGTCGGAACGCCGCCGCTGTAATAAACGGCTTTCTGCAATGATCCGCCGTTGACCGATCCGACGATGATTCCGTTCGCATTGACATCATTCGCGTCGCCTAACGTTTCACCGGCAGGCATCGTAAGCTGCGTCGCCTGGCCGTTCTGCCAGATAACCGGCAAGCGGCTTGAACCGAAAAGCGTCGTCGCGCACGTGCCGACAACGATCCCCGAATCGTTCGCGCCGTTCGAGACGCAGAACGACCGGCCCGCCAGATTCGGCAATCCTACAATCGGCGCACCGAGCGTCCAACTGAACGCCTGGGCGGCCCCCGTTCTAACAGACCTTCCAACCGCGATACCGCCCGGAGACACTCTGAATCCCTGCGATGCCGTGTCACCCGACGCTACGAATCCAATGTCGAAGATCCGATACTGCGGTCCGCCTCCGACCGGATCGGCCCCGGACTTCTTTTGCGAAAACACTGACACGGCGCTGAAAACGATCAGCGCAACGGCGACTATTTTTTTCATACTGTCTTTCCTCAGAAAACTTGTGTGTTGCGGATAGTCTGATGACTTTAAATCGGATCGAAATTCAAGTCAATCCGTACTGCTCCGACGCTTGAGTCGCTCGCCGATCGCGGTTACATTAATCGATGATTATGAATCGCGTGAAATTCACAATTGTCTGCATGATGCTGGTCTTTGCCGGTGCGATCGTTCGATCCGGCAACTCCGCGCCGGCGGCGTTTCTTCCGGCTCCGCGTTCCGTTTCGGCTTCTGACGGCGATCATTTCGACAAAGTTTCAATAAGCTGGAACGCGGTCCGCGGGGCGACAACTTACAGGATCTTCAGGAACACGATCGATAATCACCAAACGGCGACTGATCTCGGGACGACCGTCGCCGGCTACTTTTTCGACTTCACCGCCGTCGTCGGACAAAATTACTTCTATTGGGTTCGGGCAGAAAACGGCGGAACGGTCAGCGATCTGGGCGTTCCGGAGCAAGGTCGGCGAGCGGCGGGTTCAGCCAGCTCGACTATCTTTTCGCCGCTTTCGTCGCCGCCGGTTCCCGGTGCAAATCAGGTTACGGCTGCGAAAGCGATGCTCGGCAAAACGCTTTTTTGGGATGAACAGCTGTCGTCGACGCGGACAGTTGCCTGCGGAACGTGTCATCGGCCGGCAAGCGGCGGTTCCGACCCGCGCACCGTTGTCGGCAGCAATCGATCGCGCAATCCGGGTTTCGACAATACGTTCAATACCGCCGACGACGTCTTCGGCTCGCCCGGCGTGATCGGCAACAACGCCGACGGCACGCTCGCGCCGACGTCGCTTTTCGGGCTCAATGAGCAGGTCACCGGACGCAAAGCTCCGTCTTACATCAATGTCGGGATCACGACGAACGGAACATTCTGGGACGGGCGGGCATCGAACACATTCCGTGATCCGCTGACGAACGTCGTACTTTTTTCTGATTGGGGAGGCCTCGAAAGTCAGTCGGTCGGGCCGCCGATGAGCGCGGTCGAAATGGCGCATGCCGGTCGCGACTGGACCGGTGCCGCGGCGCGGATCGCCGCATCGAGGCCGTTGGCGCTCGCGTCATCAATTCCGGCGTCGATGCTCGGCTGGATAGACAACCGGACTTATCCGGAACTGTTCACGGAAGCGTTCGGAACGCCGGACGTGACGCCGGCGCGGATCGCGATGGCGATCGCGACGCATGAACGGACGCTGTTTTCCGACCGGACGCCGCTTGACCGTTGGGCGACCGAGATAGAACCGTTGACGGCACAAGAGGATCGGGGGCGTGACGTTTTCGTCAGTGTCAACTGCAGCTTCTGTCATGGCGGTCCGGTTCTGGCGGATCAGAACTTTCATAACGTCGGTGTCCGGCCGACGAATGAGGATCCCGTGCGCGGTGCGATCTCCGGTGTCGCCAACGATAACGGCCGATTCAAGACCCCGACCTTGAGAAACGTTGAACTTCGCGGCCCCTATTTTCACAACGGACGATTTGCGACGCTTGAAGAAGTTGTCGAGTTTTACAATCGCGGCGGCGATTTCAACGCCGGAAACATCAATCGCGGATTGATCCGCGCGCTCAATTTAACGACGCAGCAGAAGGCTGATCTGGTCGCGTTTTTGAAGCGACCGCTTACCGATCCGCGCGTCCGCGATGAATTGCCGCCGTTTGATCGGCCGAAGCTTTTCACCGAATCGAACCGGGTTCCGGAGACAGTCGGCACCGGACGCGCGGGAACCGGCGGAACAACTCCGCAGCCGGTCGCGATCGAGCCGCCGTTTGCGGGTAATCCGAGTTTCGCCGTCGGCCTATCTGCGGCACTCCCGAACGCTACCGTTACGCTGGTCATTGATGCCGCGGATCCGGGCGTCGGAGCGGTCGTTCCCGCGTCGGGGTCGTTCGCAAGGATCGTCCGGCAGTCTGACGCCGGCGGGTTCGCGTCGGCGACATTGCCGATTCCGGCAGACCCTGCAATTGTCGGCCGTACATTCTACGGTCGCTGGTATGTTGCTGACGCGGGTGCTGCAAACGGCTTCTCGGTGACGGCCGCGTTCCGCTTCACCGTCTTTCCTCCGGCATCGATCACCGCACCGGAGACCGAAGCCGATTTCGACGGCGACGGTCGAACTGACTTTTCGATCTTTCGACCGTCCGTCGCCGAGTGGTGGATCTCACGATCTGCAAACGGCGGCAATTTCGCGGCCCGGTTCGGAGGCACCGCCGATCGAATTGCGCCGACCGATTTTACCGGCGACGGCCGTACCGACATTGCTTTCTGGCGGGCCGGTGAGTGGTTTGTTTTTAGATCAGAGGATTCAAGCTATTACTCATTCCCGTTCGGATCGCCCGGCGATATTCCGGTTCCCGGCGATTTTGATGGCGACGGCAAGTCGGATGCCGCCGTTTTCAGGCCGTCGTCGTCGACTTGGTTTATCAGTCTATCGGCGGGCGGGACGATTATCCGGCAGTTCGGGGCCGCGGGCGATCGCCCCTTGCCGGCGGATTTCGACGGCGACGGCCGGCGCGATATCGCCGTCTACCGCACGGTTTCGGGCGAATGGTGGATCGAGCGAAGCTCCGGCGGAGTCATCGCGTTTCAGTTCGGGACATCAGCGGATATCGCCATCCCGGCCGATTTTACCGGTGACCGCCGAGCGGACGCGGCCATCTGGCGCCCGACGACGGGCGAATGGTTCGTGCTTCGAAGCGAGGATTCGAGCTACTTTTCTTTCGTCTTCGGAGTCAACAGCGATGTTCCGTCCGTCGGTGATTTCGACGGAGACAGCCTCGCAGATGCAGTCGTTTTCAGGTCGGGCAGCGGCACATGGTACGTCAACGGATCCGGTGGAACGACGTTGATCCGACAGTTCGGTGTTTCCGGCGATATTCCGCTTCCTTCCGTCACCGCCCGATAATCACCACCCGCACGGATAGTGACGGCGCACGGTTTACGAACTATCTTGAAAAGATCGGGCAGCCGACTCAACTTATGAATCACTTCAATTCCGACACGGAAATTATCGATCTCATTTCGAAATTTGAGGACCAGACCTTGGCGCGTGCCGATTGGACGCATGCCGCTCATCTGACGGTCGCACTTTTTTATTGTGCCAGTCACCAATTCGGCGTTGCCCGAAACCTGATGCGCGACGGGATCTTTCTGCTCAACGAGGCACATGGGACGCCGAATACCGACGACAGCGGTTATCACGAGACGCTGACGCGATTCTGGACCGAGGCCGTTAACGATTTCATGCACTCGCGGCCGAAGGGTGAAGCGTTGTTCTTGATCGCCAACGCGATGATTGAAAAATTGGGTGACACGGCGTTGCCGCTTCGGATCTATAGCCGCGAACGGTTATTTTCCGTTACGGCGCGACGCGAGTTCGTCGCGCCGGACCTCGTCTGAATGCAAAAACTGCGCGGAAGGTCTCGCAAACCCCGCGCAGTTTTCGGCTTTGCCGCGAAGTGTCAATCGCTATCGCGGGACAAAGTTGTAAATGATGATGCCCGTCACCTTGACCGGTACTCCGCCGATAGTGGTCGGCGTGAACTTGCTGATCCGCGCCGCGCTAACCGCGTTTTGACGAAGCAGCGGATGGCCCGAGACGGCCGCCGCGGATATCACTCGGCCGTTTTCGTCAATCGTCACTTCGACATTGACCTGTCCGGAGGCACGGATGGATTGGGCGGCCGGCGAGTAAACCGGAACCGGCAGATAGGTCGCCTTGCCGTTAACCGGACCGAGCGAGATCGGACGTTTTGGAGTCGGCGCCGGCGTCGGTTTGACGATCAGTTTATCGTCTTTGAATTCTTCATCCTCCGCCGGATCTTTGACCTTCGCGTCGCGATCGCAGAGTCCGCAGCCGCGATCGGTCGTTTCCCCGGTCCGGCCCGTTGCTTCCGGCACGTAATCGCGATCGCCCTTGATCGCATCGGGAAATTTGCTTACCGGGATGACGTTTTTTACGCCGAGCATGTCTTTCGGCGGATCGCCTTCGCCGAGATCGTAGTAAAACTCTTTCACCGTCACTTGGTTCGACTTCGAGTTCTCAACCGAATCGCGACGTTCCGGTACGACTTTCGGCGCCGGAACTTCCGCCGCGAGCGTCACCGGGGCAACCAGCGTCGCCATGTCAAAATCCCCGTTTCCGATGCCGTAACCCTTCGCGAACAAACTGTATGTCCAGCCGCTCACCAGAACCGCGACCATGACACCGAACGTCGCCATCAGAAAACTGCCGCGGCGCGCCGTCTCGCGCTCATTGCTTTTCGACTCAACCATTTGATCCAACATATCCGAATTCCTCCAAAAGAATTCCCGGTGCCGGTTTGTTAGACTCCGCCCACGGAAAATTGTTCCGGATCGAATTCGAAAAAATTGAGATGCAAGTGACTGCTATCGTTTCCAGTAGTTTTTGATCTTGAGGTCGAGCATCGGGAAGGCGCAATATTCGCAGGTGCGGCCGGATTCGCGGATCTTTTCGACCATGCGGATTGCGGCGTCGGCATTGCGCGTGTGGACGATGATCGTTGCCGCCCGCTGAATTTTCGGGTTCTGGTGAAGGAATTCGGCGATCGCATAACCGGTGCGGGCGTAATCGTCATGTTCGTTCGTCTCGTAATGCTCAGGTAGAAGGTCGTGATCGAGAAAAACGGCGTCGTACGAGAATTTGCTCAGAAATTCACGGGCTTTTTCGACGTCTTCGGCAATGTCGATCTCGTCTCCCGCAAAGCGCTTTTGAAACCAACGGTGCCGTCGTTTGTCGTCGTCAAGCAGAAAAACGCTGATCGGCGAACGGTCAACTTTAACCTCCGACAGTCCGAACCTAACCAAAACGCGTTGCAGAAATCCCATAAGAGTATGCCGACATTATAACCTTGCGACATGCGATTGGCGACTCGCGGCAATTACGGCAGCAAGCTAAGCTGGTCAGCCATTGCCGTCGGGCGAAAAATTCGCAAATTGAAATCGCGAATCAATGCGGTCGTAAATGTTTTCGATTGATCATCGAAGTATCCGGAAAACCTACATGCACGAGGTGAAAAGAGCGGAATCTGAAAGAGAACGCTCTGAGTCTGATGGTTTGTTCAAAATTCAAGACTCAACATTCAAGATTGATTGGAATTCTTGAATGTTGAGTCTTGAATTTTGAATCTTGAAGCGGGATTCATGATTGCTTAGCGCCTTGGCATCTTTGCGGGAAGACAAGCCGGGTGTTCCCGCGAAGACGCCCCGACGGGCTCCGGGGATCTCAAATTTCAAATGTCAGATCTCATAACTTCCTGATTGGGAACTCCCGATCGAAAACCCTTACGAATCGGTCGCGGATCGTCCGATTCCGTTTCGGAAATTGAAGAACCTGCAATTCGTCCGATGCACGAAATCGACGTTTGGGACGGGATTAGTCTTGAACGTTGAATCTTGAACCTTGAACCTTAACCTTGAAAGTTGAATAGCCTGCTTTGCTCCTTGGCGTCTTTGCGGGAAGACAAACCGGCTGTTCCCGCAAAGACGCCAAGGCGCAAAACGACTTGTGATTTTGAATATTCAGGCGGGCTCCGGGGATCTCAAATTTCAAATCTGAGATCTCATAACTTCCTGAATTGGGAACTCCCGATCGAACGAACCGGTCGCGGATCGTCCGATTCCGTTTCGGAAGTAGAACCTGCAATTCGTCCAATGCAAGAAATCGACGTTTAGGATGGGGTTATTCGCAAATTGAAAATCACCGCCGCCTGAGAAAATTCCGTTCACATGCTATAATCCGTAACACTCAGATGACAGTGGATTCGGCAAAAATCAAGCAAATACTTGAAAAACTCGATGTCAGGTCTTTCGCGGATAACGCACGGCGCGAGCCTGTGGTCTGCGCCGTCTGTCATGGCGCGGGTTTTGAGATCGTTCCCGGAAAAGGCGCACGACCGTGTTCCTGCCGCCGCCGGACCGCGCAAACCCTTGACCTTGAGCGAATCAGGCTGCCGAAGCGATATCAGGACTGTCATTTTCACAACTATCATGCTGCGAACAAGAGTCAGGAAACGGCGCTGAAATTCGCGTCAAAACTGGCGATGGATTATCCGGCCGTCGATCGCGGCCTGATTTTGATGGGTACCGTCGGCGTCGGAAAGACGCATCTTGCGATCTCGGTCCTGAAGGGCTTGACCGAGCGCGGTTTCAATTGTCTGTTCTATGAATTCGGCGCCTTGCTGAAAGAAATACAGGCCTCATACAACCCGTCGACTCAGGCGTCGGAACTCAGCGTTTTGGCGCCGATCCTCGATGCCGAAATCCTGGTTCTTGACGAGATCGGCGCGTCGAAACCGACCGAATGGGTGCGCGACACCCTCGCCCACATCATCAATTCGCGATACAACGACGAAAAACTGACGATCTTCACCACCAACTATCCGGATGAGCGAAAAACCGACCGTGAAGAGACGCTCGAAGACCGGATCGGCGTCAGGCTTCGGTCACGGCTTTACGAGATGTGCCGGACGATCAATATTTCGGGCGAAGATTATCGACGCAAGCTCGGCGGAAAAAAATCCTAAACTTCGACGCGCGCCTTTCCCGCCCGCGGCTGCGTCGCCCATGCGTAGAACCGATAAACCAGCAACCCGCCGACGGCTATCCCGAAGATTCCGGGATAAAAGTAGTCTGACTTGACGATCAGGACAAAGTGAACGACGCCGAGGATCGCCGCGACGTATGTCAGCTTGTGCAGTTTCGCCCAGCGACGCCCGCCGAGCCGCTTGATCATGCCGTTTGTCGATGTCACCGCCAGCGGGACCAAGAGCAGAAGCGCCGCCGAACCAACGGCGATAAACGGCCGTTGGCGGACATCATCGACAATCGTCGCGATGTCGAGCGATTTATCGAAGATCGAGTATGTGATCAGATGTACCGTCGCGTAAAAAAACGCGAACAATCCGATCATCCGTCGCAATTTGACGATGCTGTTGTTTCCGGTCAGTTTGCGAAGCGGCGTCACGGACAACGTCAGAACGAGGAAAATCAGCGCCAGCACACCCGTCGTGCGCAGAAAGAACTCAACCGGATTCGCTCCGAGCCGTCCGCGCCACGCGTCAAATCCGAGCATCGCAAGCGGTATCAGAGAATTCACGAAGATCAGCAGTTTTTCAAACGTCATACGCGCCGTCCGTCAAAAATTCTTTTTCAGATCCATGCCGTCGTAAAGATGTGCGACCTGCTCCGCGTAGCCGTTGAACACGAGCGTCGGCCGTGTTCCGAGTTCGCCGATCCGTCGTTCGGTCGCCTGTGACCAGCGCGGATGTGCGACGGCCGGATTTACGTTCGAATAAAAGCCGTATTCACCCGGCGCGGCAATATTCCACGTCGTCGGCGGCTGGCGATCCGTAAGCGTGATCCGGACGATCGATTTGATGCTCTTGAAACCGTATTTCCACGGAACCACAAGCCGGATCGGCGCGCCGTTCTGATTCGGCATCTGTTTGCCGTAAAGCCCGGTCGCGAGGATCGTCAGATCATGCATCGCTTCGTCAATCCGCAGTCCCTCGACATACGGAAAATCGATACCGGCGAGAAATCCGGGCTGCATCCCGTTGCGGCCCTCAGGAAGCTGCATTTCCGGATTTCCTTCATTCGCTCCGGCGTAGAACGTTTCGAACGCGACGTATTTGGCCGACGGTTGCGGCTCGACGCGTTCAAGCAGTCTCCGTAGCGGAAATCCAACCCATGGAATGACCATCGACCAGCCCTCGACGCAGCGGAAACGATAGACCCGCTCTTCCTGTTCGAACGCGAGCAATTCGTCGATCCCGAAGAGTATGGGCTTGGCGACCAATCCGCCGACGGCGACAGTCCACGGCCGGGTAACGAAGTCCTCGGCCGCGCGAGCGACCCCGGTTTTGCTCGTCGAAAACTCGTAATAGTTGTTGTAGTTGGTGATCTGCTCGAAACTGTTCGGCTTTTCGGCCTGAATCGTACCCTTCGATTTGATGTTCTGGATCTCGGCCGTCGCGATTTCGCGCGGCGGCGGCGGATTGAAGATGCGATACGCGGCACCGGTCGCGACCGTTGAACCGGCAAGCATCGCCGCCCGGATGAAATTCCGGCGATTCAGATAAACGCCTTCCGGCGTAATTTGCTGACGATCGATCTCACTCATCTCATTTGAATCTACATTTCGGCATCAAGATCCGCCTAATGCCGCACAACGACACTGAATTCACGCGCCAGGCCGTTTTATTCCGCTTCCAGAGTCCTGCCTTGTTGATATTCGCCCGACATGCGCTACAGATTCACGATGCGGTTATTTTCTCAGTGACCCGCATTCGTTCCATTTTGCGGAGCGACCTGAAAAGCAACCCCGGATACCTTGCCGGGCAATTTCGCGCCGTTTGGCGTGATTCGCGTCCAAACTACTTGCCTCGATGACTTTGATGACTTTCGCCTCCAGTCACAGCGAGTTCGAAAGAGTCCGCGCCAGTTTCAGATTTTCAGACTCCGGAAGGTCGGAAACCACGAAAACGATGTCTTCGCGATATTGGAAGCTTCCGATCTGATAGCCCGAATCAGACTCGCTGATGATCGGCCGGTCAAGAGAATCGGCAGCGACCGATCGGCTCGGCAATCGCTGAACCGACACGATCGTCTCTCCGCGTTTAAGCACATAGTGGCGGAATGTCGTGTTTTCAAACTGGCAATCGTGAACCTCAAGGACCTCGGCGCCGTCAGCCAGAAGCGGCTTCACAAAATCGGACTTTTCGGCCGCTGCCGCATGATCGCCGGTTTCCCAATCATGTCGGTGATCAAGCCCGCAATGGACGTGATCGCCGATCGCGCGGTGCGACATCTCGTCAAAATACGACCTGAAGCCGACGTCTGATCGGATCCCGATGACCGTGAAAAGACCGATCGCGGCGACCAGCGCCAACGCCGCAAACGAAAATCCCGCGACGCGCCAGTCGGCGCGCGACTTACGGGAGTCGGCTGACGCACGAAGCCGGGCAACGACCCGACGGACAAATAAAGGATCGGCGGCAAATTCATCCGACCCGCGTATCGCCGATCTCGTTAAATGCCGGATCTCGCGCCGCTCGCCGAGCAATTGCCGGCAGCCGGGACAGGATTCCAGATGCGACAACACGTCGTGGTTGGTCTCGACCGCGAGCTCTCCGCTCAAATACGAGTCCGAAAGTTCTTCAAATTCACTGCATCTCATAGGGCTTTTCCTCCCGTCTTCCGATCGTTGATCCCGAATTGACGAGCATATGCCGCCAGTTCGCCCCGCAAAAGCTTGCGGCCGCGGTGGAGTCTGGACATAACCGTTCCGATCGGGAGATCCAGCAATTGTGCGATTTCCCGATATGCAAAATCCTCAACATCCGCAAGAACGACGACCTGCGAGAATTTTTCGGGGATCTTTCGAAGCGCGGCCAGCACCTCAGGCTCCGTTATCCCGTGCGGAATCGACGGTTCAAAAGCAACGGTTTCGGCGATCTCTTCCTCAAGTCCGTCGACGATCCGCAAACGGTTCATCTTTCTGAACCGGCGGCCATTGACGTGATACAGGATCTTGAGCAGCCACGCTTTGCAGTTGGTGCCCCGCCGATATCCGTGAAACGATCTGAGCGCCTGTTCAAAAGTCTCCTGCGTCAGATCCTCAGCGACGGAACGGTCGCGGACGAGCCACACCGCGTATCGAAAAACGTCATCGAACAACGGCAGCGCCTCGCGCTCGAAGTCCGAAAATTCTGTCTTTTCCGATCTGCCGAATCCAAACATACTGCTGACCTATGTCGCCGAACCGGCGGATTATTCCCATTCCCGAATCGATTTTTGAACTCGGTCACGATTGCCGCCGATTGCGGAAGCGCGGCCGAGCTTCGCAATCAAAGCTGGCAACGGATGCCGAATATCGACGACGAATACCTCAAAAGGCGCTCTGGAACCCGTTGGAGACGCTTCGCGGCCCATTATCTGCTGACAAAACGAATCCGAAAAAGTCGCAATAAAACTCACCTATTGCCACGTTTTCTTCTTTTTTATTTTCCCGAAAAGCGGTTATAATCTGCAAGTTACACTTTTCAACGGACGTACAACGAATGCTTCTTGTGAATGAAATTCTGAACGGTCGGTATCGAATCGTTCGCCAATTGGGTCAGGGCGGCATGGGCGCGGTCTATGAAGCTCATGACAGCACCTTCGATACGACTTGCGCGATCAAAGAGATCATGATCGATATCGCGAAGGCTCCGACCGCCCAGCAGCAAGAGCTGATCAAAGCCGCGTTTGAGCGTGAAGCGAAACTACTCGCCAAGATCAAACATGAGGTCGTGCCGCACGTCCGCGACTATTTCTCGCACGACAATCGCCAGTTCTTGGTGATGGAACTTGTTGAAGGAAAAGATCTTGGCGGTTTGCTTGAAGATCGCAAAACGCCGTTTCCGGTGGATGATGTCGTTCGTTGGATGGGTCAGTTGCTCGATGCGCTCGATTATCTGCACACGCAGAATCCGCCGATCTATCATCGCGACATCAAACCCCAGAACCTGAAGCTGACGCCGCGCGGAAAGATCAAACTGCTCGACTTCGGGATCGCCAAAGGCGGCCAGGCTGAGGCGCCGAATGCTTCGACCGTCGGGAATCAGACGTTTGTCGCCGCGACATTGAATTATTCGCCGATCGAGCAAACCTATCGCGTTCTCGACCCGGTTTTCCGCGAGGTCCTGCTTCAGCGGTTCGAGGCGAAGATAAAGGTCGTGATGGAACAGAATGCCGATGCGCGGACCGATATTTATGCGCTCGGCGCGACCGCTTATCATTTGCTGACCGGCGTTTTGCCGATCGACTCACTCAAACGCACGACCGAGGTCTGGTCGGGCAAGGCCGATCCGCTGGCCAATCCGGGAACGCTCAACGGACAGATTCCGCCGGCGTTGGCCAATCTGCTGATGAAGTCGATGGAGATCGATCGCGATCACCGTTTTGCGAATGCTCTTGAAATGGAAACGGCGCTCGGGCAAATAGTCGGGACGTCAACGAGAAATACCGGGCAGACGGCTGATGCCGCGCCGACCGTTTTTCAAGGCTTCGATACGGCGCAGTCGACAACTGACGCGCCGACGATGCAAATTCCGGCCGATCAGGTTCAGCAATTCAATCCGGCGATATCGGAACAAACGATCGCGTCGCCGAATTATCCGCAGCCACCGGCGCCCAATCAGTACAATACGGGCGGGCAGGCTCCGCCTCCGGCCGGAAATCCGTTCAACACGGGTGGTCAGCAGCAACCGCCGCCGCCGTCGCCCGGTGCGGGCGCATTCAATACCGGCGGCCAGCAATCGGCTCCGGCAGGTTTTGTCGGTGGAACGGCCTCAGGCGCCGGTTTTGCGCCGAATCCGGGGGTTTCGACCGGACAGCAGTTCAATCCGGCACCGACGCCGAAAAAACGCGGCAAGGCGCTGTTCATCATTATTCCGTTGCTGGCTCTTTTGTTTTTGGTAGTCGGCGGCGCAGGGGCAGGCTATTGGGTTTGGCGGCAGTCGCAGATCGTAGAGTCGACACCGACGCCGACACCCGCGACATCGCCGTCGCCTTCCGTTTCGGCATCGCCGTCACCGTCGTCGACCGAACGGACGTCGAAGTCTGAAACTCCGACGCCGTCGGTTTCACCATCGGCAGAGCCAACCGATAAGACGGTGGTCACGCCGCCGACCCAAGTCAGGACGCCGGTACCGGTGAAAACCGCGAAACCGAAACCGACGACCAAGCGGAATTCGGATTGCATTTTTACGGGTGATTGTTAGAATTCGGACATCGGATTGGCCGCGCGCGTCATCGTAAGCCGGACGATTCGCTCGGAATTCCTTTGGTGCGATATTATTCGCGCAAAAACTCCAACCGGATTCCGTCCGCGAAATGGTGAGGTTATTTTCAATTTAGGATCTTTTGGATCGATATCAATATGAGACGAAAAATTGCATTGTTTCTGGTGTTCGGCACCATGCTTGTTGGATCGTTGCAGCTTATTGAAACTGCGTCAGCCCAATCAGGCCGTTTAACGCTTGCGATGATTTTGACGGGACTGCAGACCAAAGGCAGCACTCCTGAGACAAGCACGCTGGCGAAACGCAATCTTTACATCCAGCGCCAGGTCGAGAGCCGCGGCGTGACGTTCCGCGTCACCCCTGACATTGAAAACGAACTCCGAAACGCCGGGGCGACGGCAACGCTGATCGCCATTATTCGGAATTCGGGACCTGTTACGACGCCGACGCCGAATGGTCGCCCGCGCGCCGTATTCAAGGATCTTTGGATCGATTATGACGTGACCGAAAGCGGTCAGGTCGGAATGCGGATCCATGCAAAGTTCACGACGTATTCGATGCTCAACATGGATTCGTATCTGGCGCTTTACTTCACCGACAAGAACGGCGGAGCGTTGCGTGACAAAAACGGCAAGTTCGCCAGCTCTGACGGAAACGTCGCGGCATACCGTGAGATGAAGCCGCGTTACGATCCGGCCGATTACGACGATTTCACCGTTTTTATGCCGTATGATGAATTCGATCTGGGTCCGGGTAAATACACGCTCGGGATCGATGCGAAGATCATTTACAAGGCCGGCGGACTGATCACGGATCTGACCAAAAAGCAGTTCGAATACTCGAAGGGAAATACCGTTGAGCGTGATCCGGAAAGCGTTCAGGCGACCGTTAATCGGGTCTGGATCGACTACAACACGACTCAGGGCGGCAAGCGCGGGATGCTTGTTCACGTCAATTTCGAAGTCACGGGCCTTAAGGACATCGATTCGAAGTTAGCGGTGCGCATCGCTAAATCGGATGATTCGTTCCTGCCGAAGAGCGGTGCGAATTCTAATGACGACGGCCAGCTTGAGATCTCTTTCGATATGAAGCCGGGCTATGAAACAACGGTTTACAAAGATGCGACCGTTTTCATCCCTTACGCAGATATGATCATCGGCAAAGGACAGTGGGATCTGAGGCTTGACATTGACCTCAAATATGAGGATGGCGAACTGATCAAACATCTGCAGTTCTTTGAATTCGAGTTTTCGCGCAGCTAACGCGACCTCGAACGTGATTCTCAAAGGCATCCGGCTACGGATGCCTTTTTTCATTTGACGTGCGTGCCGATGTTGATCTCGCTCCCATCGGTTTGAAAGCTGACCAATCCGGATTGACCGGTTGTCAGCACGACTGCGCCGGCTGATCTCCAGCGCGCGATGACGGTCTTTGACGGATGACCGAACGGCGATTTTAGTCCGACCGGAATGACGGCAAAACGCGCGCCTGTCGCGTTCACGAACTCAGATGTCGACGATGTTTTGCTTCCGTGATGCGCGACCTTGACCACATCCGCGTGAAGATCATCCGTCGCCCCGACCAACGCCGTTTCTGCATCCGATTCGATATCGCCCGTTAGAAGAAATCGGATCTTTCCGAACGTGAGCTTGATGACCAGTGAGTCGTTGTTGGCCGAGAGTCGATTCACCGCCGGATGGAACACGTCGATCCTGACACCTGCAATCATGAACATATCACCGCGACCGAGCGGTTTGACCGTGACCCCTTTCCGGCCTGCGGATTCGACAAGCGCGTCAAAATCAGGATCGCCGGCAGCGACGCGCCCGACAAAGACGGCCCTCACATCAAAGTTCCGGACGACGTCAGCAAGTCCCTGAATGTGGTCGGCGTCAGCGTGAGTCGCAACAACGTAGTCAACCGACCTCAGGCCGCGATGCCACAAGAATCGTGAAACGACCGATTCGCCGATCGTGATCCGATCCGGTTCGAAGCCTGTCTCTGCATCTTCATCCGACTTTTGACGGTAGTCCGGCCGGCCTCCGCCGTCAACCAGCATCGTCCGCCCGTCCGGAAACGTAATGAGCGCCGAATCTCCCTGTCCGACATCGATAAACTCGATCGACAGCCGGCCGTCGGGCGCGTTTCCGGCATAAGGCGAAGTTCCGACGACCAACGATAAGATCAGGACCGACGCGATTGCGATCCGTGAGACCGGTTTGCCGGCTTTGAGACTGAACGGATCCCAGCGGTCGAGGCCGATCGCGACGGCGATCAGCGGCAAGTAAAATAGTGCATAAACCGCTGAGAACGGCAGCGAATAGGCTGGCAGCCGCCGGCTTCCGAGACCTGCTTGGGCGAGCGCCTCGGGAACGGAGATCATCAATTGATTGAGCCAGTCCGTCAAACCGGCGAGCGGTACCGCAGCGGCATCACTCAAAGCTCCGACAGCGATCGTCAGCATCGCCGTGACGCTTTCAGCCGTCAGAATGATACCGACCCAAACGTTGAAGAACACGGATCCGGGTGAAATCCGATTGAAGTAAAAGACCGATAGCGGAAGAAGCGCGATCTGGACGATCGACGAAACAAGGATTCCTTCGAACAGGAACTGAAGTACGGCTCGACCGCGACGCGCGCTTCCGGATTTCGGGATCACGGCCGACCACAGATTTCTTGCCGACTCGATCTTCCAGGCGACCGGATTCCAATAAACGAACTCGCAAAACCTGACCAGCAGTCGCGATGCCGTCGGCGGAAACGGCTGACGCGCATCCGGTGTCCAGGTTCCGATCCTTCGCATCTTTCCGATCAGCGGAAAAGCGATTCCAACGATCGCCGCGACGCTCATCAAAGTAAGTTGAAAAGAGGCCGAAAACAACGCGCCCGGATCGGTAAAGAGAAGCACGATCCCGCTCAATCCGAGTAGATTGATCAGATTTGTGTCGCGAAACAACGCCCGTCCGGCAAGGACGGCGCTGAACATGATCGCCGCGCGTGTCACGGGGACATCGCCGCCGACTGCGATCGCGTAGGCCCAGATCAACGGAACGGCGACGAAAAGCTGGGTTCGTCGCGAGAATCCCGCGGCAACCAGCGCACCGACGATCAGCGCACCGATAACGGTGATATGGAGGCCCGAAATCACCAAAACGTGAAACGTTCCTCCGTCACGAAAAACCTCAGCCGTACGGCGGTCGAGAAACTCTTTGTTCCCGAGCAGCGACGCGATCATTACGCCCGCCGCCGACGGCGAGAGATGCCGCCTGAAGGCCGATGTTGCCGCCGCCCGCGCATCGTACGCGAGTCTCA
>JBGASE010000142.1:0-9192 GCA_044229875.1 Pyrinomonadaceae bacterium
GATCCGTTGCGAAGTCTCAATGACGATCACTGCCGATCCGTCCTTCATGAACTACCTCTCAAAAGCCGGCCGACCGCCGGTGCGAGCCGTTCCCACGATGGCCCGAAGCGCTGCCAAAGGTTGCGCAGCTGATATGGCCAGCGCGCGGCGTCATCCAACTCGCCTTCAAGTTCGATCGTCGCCTGCAACGGGTTCGGCGGAAACCACTTGCGCAGCTGACGCCACAGCGCCCCCGGATCCGTGAGCACAAAATGAAGCGGCACGAGCCGGTAGCCGCTTTCCCACTCTCGTCTCAGCGACACGTCGATCCACGCCGGAACCTGCTCGAAGCGTTCACTGAACGGAACGAAAGACAGATCGCGGCCGGTATATCTTGCGGCGATCGCGACCGCCGTCATGATCCACCGGCGCCGCGTTGCCGAAACCGGCGCGAAACAACGGTCCCAATTGAATGATCTCCGAGTGCTGATGACGAGATTCGCGATGTCGTCGAGGCGCTCGCGATACGCCCCGCCATCGTTCAACCAGTGAACGCAGATCACGCGAAGATGATCTTCCGGCGCCAGAATTCGGACCGGTTCGCCGGCACAATCGCATTGGAAGCTGCGCAGGTGGAGCTCAGCCCACGATTCGGTGTCGAGATGCCGAAGCTCGCGATGCAGGTCGGTCCGCGTCAGCGAATTGACGTTTCGGACGGCGACGGCGGCATCGTATTCTGAGTCCGCGAATGCAAGGTCGATATCGCCGAGCGAGCGGTCTTCGGGAGACGGGTAATAGCGCGCCGCGGCCCAGCCTTTGATCAGGATCGGATCGAGGCCGGCGTCATGGAAGATCCGAAAAACCGACCCGATTTGACTTTCGGCCACGCCATGCCTAAGCAAACGCAACTTTGCTTCGTCACTGAGCGGTCTGACCTGGTCGTTGCCGGACGTGCTCATTGGCGGGCCCTCCGTTCAATTACGTCGGCGGCATCGGCCGCTTCCGCCCGCGTCCCGGCATAAACGCGCGCCTTCGCTGCAAGGCTCGAAGCAAACCTGATGCATTCCGCCGGATAATGATCGACGACCGCCGGATAAAAGAAGCTGCCGAGTACCTCGAGCGCCGCCGCGCCGTCGGTCAATCGTTGAGGTTCGAAGACCGCACCGGCCTCGAACGACGTGAAATAAATATCGGTGACGGGAACAGGCAACGTCGCGTCAGCGGATCCGAGTTCGGCAGCGCTGCGCGGTTCGCGCTCGAAACGGCTCGTACGGATCCCGAGCCGCGACGGATTCGGAAAAAGAAGGCCTCCGGCCGTGATGACCGCACAGTCGTCGGTGAAGTAGCCGGCGCCGCGCGAGACGAGTTCGGCGATCAGAGTCGTTTTGCCGGAATAGGTATTTCCGGCGATCAGTATTCCGCGTTGCCCAAACGCGACGGCGCCGGCGTGAAGGAAAAGTGTATCCGGTGCCGCGGCAAGCGCGAAAACGAGCTGGAGTTTTGATTCGACCGCTTTTAGTTCCGCCGGTCCGAGCCGATCGAAGCGAAGCAGTTCCTCATTGCCGCGCGATTCAAAATACAGTCCACCGCCCGATCCGGCCGAACCGGTATCGACAAAGAGTCGTTCGACGGTTGAACCGTACGGACAGAGGGTCGCCGCCGGAGGGGCGACGCCGATCAGCGATTCGAGCGCAGTGCCCGAATCTGAACTGATACCGACGCGCGTTCCGAGCAGATCAAAGCCGACAGCCGCTTCGCTCCCGCCCCTTCCGTCGATGTTCCATCGCGACACGGTCATAAAAAACAAAAATGGCCCGAGAAAGATCTCAAGCCATTTTGATCGAACCGATAGCTATGCA
Source organism: Pyrinomonadaceae bacterium (assembly GCA_044229875.1). Classification (GTDB taxonomy): domain Bacteria; phylum Acidobacteriota; class Blastocatellia; order Pyrinomonadales; family Pyrinomonadaceae; genus JAFDVJ01. The sequence continues at coordinate 1,839 of JBGASE010000142.1, forward strand.
CTAGCATGGCAGCGTACACGGCGTCGCCTGACAAATGTACTGGCCGCCGCCGTTCTTGCAGCAATAATCCCCCGGATTGCAACCGTTACTCGCGTTGTTCGTTCCGCAGTATGATGCAGCGCACGTCACCGCGAGCGAAGTCCTCGGAAAGCCAAGCATTGCCACGACCGGCAGCGCGATCGCGGCGGCAAGACCGATCTTTCTGATCGCATCACGGCGGGACACACCGGACGCGCCGAGCCTGATCTCTTCCTCAAGCAACCTTTCCTGTGAAAGTTGGTCAAGCGCGAGCCAAACGAGGTCCTCATCAGCCTTCACCGAAAACTCGCGGCCGAGCATGCCGGCAATGGTCGAGACCGAATTCTGACCATCACACGAGCGCCACACAAAAGCGGCTGTGCGATTCAAACAATGTGCATGGCTGCGTTCGACGTCGTACACCAGCACTTCGTCTCCGGCCTCCTGAATCACAAGTCCATTTTTGCGAGCCTTCGGGATCTGTGAATTAATCATTGGTTCCTCCTGAAAAAAAAAGAAAAATACAAATTTTGCCGTTCCCCTGACGTACTGCCGACCGAATGCGAATCACTGCGAGTTGTGCGTATCGATTCGATCCGGTCAATACCTACTCAACTTTGGCTGAATTATGTCACGCTTCTTTTTCATTTTCAAGTAATTTTCCATTTTATTTCTCATTTATTTGACGGAAAATGAAGAAGATACGCCGTCAACGCCGCTCGCGTTGCTGCCACAACACCGCCAATCCGGCAGCGAGCACACCCGCGACCAAGAAGCTGTAGAGACCAATCGTTCCGCGAATGATGTACTCGGTGACGACGGCGGCGGCAACCGTCGCGGAAAGAATCGCATAGAGGGTCGTCACCGCCGCATGCGTCATGCCGGTCTGAACGAGCCGCTGATAAATATGCCGGCGATGCGCCTGCCATACCGGTTCGAGGCTGATTATACGCCGGACGAGAGTCAGCACTGAGTCGAATACGAAAAGCCAGACCGCCAGGACCGCCGCCCACTTCAAGGCGTTTTCCGAAGGCGCTTTCGGCAATGCGGAAGCATCGACGAACGGCATTGCCGCGAAGACGAATCCAAGGACGGCGGCGCCGACATCACCCATGAATATCTTTGCCGGCGACCAATTATGGACAAGGAACCCGAGTGAGGCCGATGAGATTGCGAGGCCAAGAACGGTCAGCGCCGCCGATTCCCCGAAATATCCGAGAATCGCCCAGCAAATCCCCGCGGTGACCGCCTGTACACCGGCGATTCCGTCGATGCCGTCCATGAAATTATAGGCGTTCGTCATCCAGACGATCCACCCGACGGTGACCACCATCCCCGCCGCCTGTCCGAGGCTCCCGGCTCCGATCTCGAATCCGCCCCCCTGCCAGACAAGGCCGGCCGCGATCGCCTGGACGAAGAGCCGTATCGGGGCCGGAACATGCCTGAAATCATCGACAAAACTGACCGCGGCAACGAGCAACGCACCGCCGATAAAGCGAAAATTCAGTTCGCCCCCCGACAGCGGAACATAAGCGGCGTAAACGGACAGAACAAGAAAGACGATCACGATCCCGCCGCCGCGCGGGGTCGGAACCGAATGCGAACTTCGCTCGTTTGGGACATCGACGACATTCCGCCTCAGGCTCCAGCGCCTGTAAAGAGCGACACCGACGAACGAAGTGGCAGTTACGGCGACCGATATCAAAACGAATCCGATCATCGTCCCTCCCTCGCAAAATGCTTTGCCTGGCGCTCGATCGCGCCGGCCGCGCCCTGCCATCCGAAATCTCCGCCGAGTGCAGCGACCACCGCATCCCCAAGGTAAACGTCGTCGGCGATCCATTTTGAAAATGTTTCACCAAGAACAGCGATCCGGCGGTTTCGGACGGTTGCCGAATTCAGTTTCAAAAAAGCCGCCGGGATCGAAGCGGGAACCGAAAATCTTGGAGCCGGACGGCCGAGCCCGCGCGAAACCGCACCGATCACGTCGGCGACGCTGATCGGCGGGGCGGCGACATTGAATGTCCCGGTGACCGTTAAGCGCAGCGCGCGAACAACCAAGCCTGCGACATCGGCGATGGCGACAAACGACTTCAAGTTCGATCCCGTACCGACCTGAAGAAATCGGCCGCGCTGTAATGACGTTATCAGACGCGCGACGTTGCCCGGTGCTTCTTCTCCGACAACGGTCGCGAGACGGAGCGCAACAAGTCCTTCGTCGCCGAATTCCTCCCGCACCAGATGCTCGCCCTTGAGCTTCGATTCACCGTACGATTCAAGCGGCGTACATGCGTCGGCCTCGCCGATCGGATCGCGCTGATGCCTGCCGTAAACCGAGACGCTGCTGATTTGAACAAACCGCGACGCGCCGAGTTCCCGGCCCAGTGACGCGACCCGGCGAGCACCTTCGGCGTTTATTTCGAAGTATGCTTCACGCGCCGCCGGGACAATGAGGTGGGCGAGCCCGGCGCAGTTGACGACGGCATCGACACCTCCGATCGAACCGGCCGCCGATGCCGGCAACGCGTGCCCGATGTCGAGCCGAACCGAACGAAATCCGTCAGCCGGTTCCGAGCGGACCGCACCGACGACCTCGAATCCGCCGTCCGCCAGCAACGCGCGGCAAACTGCCGATCCGACATAGCCTGCGGCACCGGTCACGAGCACTCTCACCCGAGCACCTCCCGGTAACGCGCAACCGCCGTCCGAAGCGAATAGCGCTCAACCGCCGCCCGGCGCGCGCGCGCGCCCATCGCGTCGAACTCGGTCCGCTGACCGGCGATCCTCTCGATCACGCGTCGCAGTTCCGGCGCATCGTGCGGCTTAACCGTCCAGCCTACATCGTCGTCCGCAATCACAAGCGCGATTTCCGATCCTTCTTCGGCGAGCGCCAGGATCGGTTTTCCGGCGGCCAGGATATTGTAGGTCCGGCTCGGCATCGAAACACCCTTCATCCGTCCGACGAGACTCACGATTCCGATGTCGCAGGCATTGAGGAAAATGCTCTGGTCTCCACGCGGCCGCGGATCGAGTATCGTCACGTTCGACAACCCCGCCGCGTCTGCCTCGAGCGCGCGCCGTTTGACCCCGGCGCCGAGAAAAACAAAATGGAAACGGCGGTCGCCGTCGAGTTCGCGGGCGACCTCGACGATCGACTCGATATCATTCGGATGGCCCATGTTTCCGGCGTACAGGAATACGATCGATTCGCCGATTCCGAGTTCGGCGAGAAGCGGATTCCCGTCGCGTGGCCGCGGCTCGACGGTTTCTAGCTCCGCCCAGTTCGGGATCGTCTCGATCCGCAGGTCGAGTCCGGCGGTCTTTGCGCCGACCATCTCGCGCATGTCGCGACCGACGACGACGATCATCTCTGCGTGCTTGTAAAGCCAGCGGTTGCAACGGTTTGCGAATCGAACAAGAAGAGATGTCGGAGAAGTCTTGCCGACCGCGACGAGGATCTCGGGATAGTTGTCGTGAATCAGAAGGACATACGTGGCACCGCGCAGAAGCGCCGCGACCGCCGTAATGAAAGGGAGCGTCGGAGGTGTCGTGACGACGAGGACCTGGTCCCCGCGACCAAAATTTCCGAGCGCCCGGACAAAGACCGAGATCCCGAGCGTCATCATATTAAGCAACCGGAAAGCGATGACGTTCTTGTCGAGTGTCGTTCCGCGAACTCGGTGGATCGCGACTTCGTTCCGCGTCTCGCGCCGCGGTGCCCTGACACCGCGCGCCGAATAATTCGGCTGCCCGCAGATGACTCCGACATCGCGGTCCGGCGCGAGGCCTTCGGCGATCCGTGTCAGGTAGTACCCGGTCGACGTCTCCTCGGGGTAATAAAGTTCGGTCACGATCCAAAGCCGTCGCGGGTCTGCGCGGCCGGACGTTGCGGCTTCGGTCATTGTTCTACAAATGCTTGCGGAGACTGGTGTAGCCCATGATGATCTTGGTCACGACCTGGGCGACGTTGTCGGCTTTGTACTCGCGCGGCGGATTCCAGTCGGACGGCTGGGAGAGCGCGATCTCGACGGCTTTGAGAATCCGCCCGCGATCCGCGCCGCTGATGATATTGCTTCCGCACTCAAGGGTTTCCGGGCGCTCGGTGACGTCGCGCACGGTGACGTTAGGTATGCCGAAAATCGCGCATTCCTCCTGAACCGTTCCGCTGTCCGTGAGCACCGCGAGCGCGTTCTTTTCAAGCTTGACGAAATCGAAGAAGCCGAGCGGGCGCAGCAGCTGTATCCGGTCGCTTTCAGGTTTCAACGCAAACTTGACGAGCTTTTCGGCCGTCCGCGGATGAACGCTCACCAGCATCCGCTTCTCATACGTGTCGGCAACCCCTTCAAGCCCCGCGAATATCTCGCGCAAACGGTCTTCTGTATCGACGTTCTCGGCGCGGTGGATGGTCGCCAGAAAATAATCGAACGGTTTGACGCGGTACGAGGCGATCGCCCCGCTTTCCTCGATCTCGCCCGAAAAGCTCGTCAGAACCTCATTGATCGGATTTCCGGTAACGAATATCCGTTCCCGTTCGATCCCCTCGCGAACCAGATTCTCCTTGCTTCGCTCGGTGTACGGAAGGAGAACCGCGCTCGAATGGTCGATGATCCGGCGGTTCACCTCTTCCGGTACGCGGTCGTCATAGCAACGGTTTCCGGCTTCCATGTGAAACACCGGGACACCGTGCCGGGCGGCGACGATCGCCGACAGCGCGCTGTTCGTGTCGCCGAGAATAAGTATCCGGTCGGGCTTGTGCCGCGTGATTGCCTCATCCGTCTTGCTCAGAATCTGCCCGACCTGATCGCCGAAGTTCGAAGACTTGATCCCGAAATGTTCGGTCGGAGTCCGGACACCGAGATCGCGGATAAAGATGTCGCTCAGGCTTTCGGTATAGTTCTGGCCGGTATGCACGGTGACGTGATCGGCATACTGGTCAAGCTGACGGAGGATCAGGCTCAGCCGGATAATTTCGGGTCGCGTCCCGAAGATCGTCATTATCTTCATATTCTGGTTTACGATCCGGAACTCAGGAACTGCCGGATCTCTGTATCCGCGTCAGCAAGCAGCGACCGCAGGACGGCAATTGAAACGTTGTCATCCTTTGACGAATACTCGGTCTGCAGAACGGGCGAAAAATCTCCGTTTGTCCTTAATTCCGGAAGCACCGGCAGGATCACATAATAACCGTCGCGGGCTATCGTCCGGTAAATCTCCTCCTCGGAAACCATGATCTCATGGATCTTCTCCCCCGGCCGGATGCCGGTGAAAACGAACGGCAGGCTGCGGTCGCCCATCAGCGCGGTTGCGACATCAGTGATCTTCGCCGATTGTACCCGCGGGACATAGGTTTCGCCCCGCTGTCCGCCGGTCACCGCCGCAAGGACGGTGTCGACCGCGCGTTCGAGACTGAGCAGGAACCGCGTCATTTCGGCGAGCGTGATCGTAACCGCCGACCCTTTTGAAATCTGCTCGACGAACAACGGGATTATTGATCCCCTCGACGCGATTACGTTGCCATACCGGACGCAGGTAAAAATCGTCGCCGGACAATCGCGGTTGGCCTCAAGCAGGATGCGTTCCTGAAGCGCCTTGGTCATCCCCATGACGTTGATCGGTTTGCACGCCTTGTCGGTCGAGATGCCGACGATGCGTTCGACCGGCAGCGCATGCTCGCGGACCGCGCGGACAAGATTCTCGGCGCCGACAACATTCGTCATCACCGCCTCGTACGGAAAATACTCGCACGACGGAACCTGCTTCAGCGCCGCCGCGTGAAAGACGACATCCGCCTCGCGCATTGCCGAGGTGAGCGCCGCAAGATCGCGGACATCACCGATCCGAAAATTCAATAAGTCCTGTGACTTCTGATAGATAACGTCATCCGTCGCATGCTCGCGATGGAGGTATTCGAGGCGCATGTAATGCTGTTTCGCCTCATCGCGCGAAAAAACGGTGACCCGCGCCGGCAACCCGTGCTGGCCTCGAAGCAGCCGCCTGACGAGCGTTTTGCCGAGCGATCCGGTGCCGCCCGTGACGAGAATCCTTTTTCCTTCGAGTGAATACATTTTATCAATTATTTTCTTTATCGGCGTTTTTGTCCATGCGCAAGATCGTCCTCGGCCATTGCCGCGATCATCTCCGGCCACGCCGGCGGCTGAAATCCGGTGACCTCCTTGAAACGAGTCGAATCAAGGCTCCGGTCCATTCGGAAATCGTCGTCCGGTTCTATTTCGATCCGTGCGCCGTAGGCTGCTTTTATCTGACTGAGAAGCGTGAATTTGTCGATCGGGTCACTCGAGACATGATAAAGACCGTTCAGATCGCGGTGTTCGGTCAGAATCCGGGCGATCACACGGGCGAGCGTGACGGTCGGAAAACCCGAATAGATCGCACCGCGGAACCCGCGCACGGCTCCGCCCTCATTCGACAGGAACCACTCGAGCAGGCTGTGCCGCGTCAGCAGCTCGGGACCGATGATCGATGTCCGGAGCGTCAGGCAACCTGGGGCGTCGACCTCGCCAAGGCGCTTGCTCAGCCCGTAAAGATCGGTCGCGTCCGGCTCGTCCGATTCACGGTACATGCCGCGGTCCCCCTTGAAGACGCAGTCGGTGCTGACCGTTACAAGCCGTGCTCCAAGAGAGGCGGCGATCTCAGCGAGTCTGTGCGGAAAGACCGAGTTGACGGTCAGCGCCGTGACGGTATTTTTCGACGATGGCAGTTGCTTGATGACACCCGCAGCATTGAAGATCACGTCCGGTGCGATCGTTTCGACGGCGTTTCGGACCGCAATATCGTCGGTAACGTCGACGTGCTCGACCACGCGGGCGCGGTCGATGACGCCGAATCGACCGAATTCGCCGAAACCGCCGCGTAGCGTCCCGTAAACATCGAACATGTCGCGCCATTCCTGCGCGAGTTTGTGTCCGAGCATGCCCGATACACCAAAAATCAGTATCTTCATAACTTAATGCGACCGCTCAACTGTCGGCATCCGAACAACTAGAAATTGTTGATGCCATCAACTAACTGTTTTCTAATTGCTTACCATTATTTTATTAAGGTATTGCCTTAGCTATATTCCAATCACTCGGACCGGAACTTAAAGTAGTTTCTTAATAATTCCGAAAGCTAACCGGATATCCGCCTGCGATCGATTGTAGTATTCTAGGGTCATGTGCGGAATTGCCGGAATCGCCGGCCTCGAAAACTCCGATCTGGCACGCGAAAAGGTCGCCATGATGACCGGGCTCGTTAAGCACCGCGGCCCGGACGCCGACGGCATAGCGGTCTTTGACGGCGCTGCGCTCGGCCAGGCAAGGCTCTCGATCATCGATCT
>JBGASE010000143.1:0-13583 GCA_044229875.1 Pyrinomonadaceae bacterium
CCATCTCCCGAGCCGGAGATCTATGCCGCCGGATTCAGCGGAGCGACGGTTCTTGACTACAACTCAGGAGAAATTACAACGATCGGCGAGACTACACCGATCATCGGAACAGCGCCGCTCCCGATCGATTTGCCCGAGCGTCGTTCGGCTCACTTTCATTCGACACGCGCCGAATACCTTGAACAGATCGCATCAATCAGAAACCGAATCCGTGACGGCGACACGTATCAGACGAATCTGACGCAGAAAATCGAAGTCGGAATCGATGGCCGTCAGGCGGCACGGGTATTTGCCGCGCTTCGCGACCGGCATCCGGCGCCGTTTGCGGCCTTTGTGGACCGCGGCGATTCGACCGTCGTTTCGGCGTCGCCCGAACGCTTTTTCTCAATCGCCGCCGACTCGATCACCGCATCGCCGATCAAAGGGACGCGTCCGCGCGGCACTGACCGCGCCGGCGACATTCGCCGCCGGAAGGAACTGGAAACTTCGGCCAAGGACCGCGCCGAGAACGTGATGATCGTCGATCTGCTCCGGAACGATCTCGGCCGCGTCTGCGAATTCGGAAGCGTCGCCGTCGAACGACTCTGCGACGTTGAAACGCATCCGTCGATATTTCACCTCGTTTCGACGATCCGCGGCACGCTCCGACCGGACTGGAGCCTCGGGTCAGTCATAGCTTCCCTGTTTCCGTGCGGCTCGATCACCGGCGCCCCGAAGATCAGCACGATGCGGATCATCGACGAACTTGAGCAATCTTCGCGGGGCCTTTCAATGGGAGCGATCGGTTACTTTGCCCGTGACGGTTTCGGCGACGGGATCGCGCCGCGGGCCGACGCGTCGGTCGCGATCCGGACAATGGTTTTCCGAAACGGTACGGCCGAATTCAACGTCGGCGGCGGAATCGTGATCGACAGCGATCCCGGCGATGAATTTGATGAATCGATGCTCAAGGCAAAAGCGCTTCTCCGTGCGCTCGGTGTTGTCGGCGATTGATTGCGGTACATTCGGGAACAATTCACGATAGACGGCGTCTAAGTTCGCGAAAGGTCAAATTGAACTGCTGAATCCCTTTAACCTGCCTTCAAATTTGGCTTTCAATTATGACCTTTCTTTGTCTGATTCGGAGGAAGAAATGAAGCCAAATATCAATGTCACGCCGCTGATCGATGTTCTCCTGGTTCTGCTCGTCATTTTCATGGTCATCACGCCCGCCAAACCTTCGAAATTCGAAACCATGGCGCCGCGCGAACCGGATCGGGAAAGACCCGGAAAGCCGAACCCGAACACGCTGATCGTCGGCCTTGAGCCCGACGGGCCTTTGACGCTCAACAAAAATCCAACCCCGGCAACCACTGATGCTCCTGAAAACGTCATCACCGTGCTTAAGGCGATTTTCGAGAAGCGACGGCTCGAGGGCAACATTCGCTATGGCACGAACGAGGTCGAAACGACCGTTTTCATCAACGCGCCGAAAGCGATCGACTACGGAACCGTCGTCCGGGTGGTTGATGCCGTCAAACAATCGGGCGCCGGCCCGATCGGGCTTCAACTTGACGATCTGAAGTGACGTTTCCTTGTCGATCGGCGGGCTGTGCTATACTTTTTCCGGGCCGGAGATCGCCCGACACACCTCGCCGGCATCATGAATTATTACGAGATACTGAATGTTTCGCCAAAAGCGTCAAACGCCGAGGTCAAATCGGCGTACCGCAAACTTGCGCGGAAACTTCATCCGGACAAGAACAACGGCGACGAGGCGAAGTCGCTTGAATTCGCCCGCATCGCGAAAGCCTACGAGGTTCTCGGCAATCCGAAACAGCGGGCCGATTACGATCGCGCGCTGCTAGACCGCCAATTCCGGTCAAATAACGGAAGTGATCCGTACCCAGCCTCAAATCCGCATGTCAAACGTTGGCGCCAAATGGTTTACGAGCGTCGATACAACGAGATCATCGACCGGATGATCGAAGACGAGAGACGCGAGTCGGAAGCGTTTCAGAAGATCGTCTTTCCACTGGTGGCGCTTTTTGTCTCGACATTCGCAGCGGCCGTTTTCAGGCCGAACTTCTTTGTCAATTCAGCGGTCATTGGGAAAATCCTCCTCGTTTCGCTTTTCATCGCCGGAGTCATTCATCTTTCCGGAAGACTGCGGCGGGCGCTCGAGAAATACACTTATCCCGAGAATATCCATGACACGATCCTCGAGGAAACGGCGGCCGAGTCGCGTCCGTATTCGCGTTGGGCCGCGGTCGGATTCGTGGCCGGAGGCGTTGTTTTGAGCCTCGCCGCCGGACTTCTGATCGGTGAACAGATCTCGCCGATGCTGCACGCATCGATCCCAACGATCCATTCCGAAGAGCTCAACGGCGAAATTGTTTTTTATCCGCCGATCGTGGTTCTACTCGTCGATTTCATGCATTTGATCGTCTCCAAGTTCGAATAAAACCGGCATGAAGCTTGACATCGGTCGCCCCGCTCGGTAGAATCTGGAATTTCTCTTGCGAGAGATAATAGATCAATTTTAAACAGTTATGCCTAATCATAAGTCAGCTGAGAAGCGCGTCCGACAGACCGAGAAAAAGAATTTGGTGAACCGCAACAACAAGAGCCGGTTGCGTACGCAGATCAAGAAATTGCGTTCGGCGCTTGCTTCGGGCGACCAGACGTTGAGCAATGAATTGCTGGTGCCGACGATCTCGGCGATCGACAAGGCTGTGAACAAGGGAATCCTTCATCGGAATACCGCGGCCCGTCACAAGTCACGTCTGACCGGTCACGTCAACAAACTGGTCCAGTAAGGCCGGCAGAAACACACCGTCTCCAAATCGAACGGAGGCTGACGCGAAAAACGTCAGCCTCCGATTTTTGCGCTATAACAACGGATTTCCGCCAATCATCCGCCGGCGATTTCGGCGACGAGCAACTCGATTTGCATTCGCCCGCCGAGGGGGCCGCCTCCGCCGCGCGATGTCTTGATCGCAAGGTCCGTTTCCGCGATCCGCTTCAACGCAAATGCCAGCCGACGCTCATCCGATCGCCGCGCCAAGGCCAGAAACTCTTCCTGCTTCCGATATTGCAATCCGAGTATGCGCGCCACTTCCCGGCGTTCGACCCCGTTCGCCATCATTTCTTTCGCTCTGAAAAGGCGGTGATAGTTGCTGGCAATCAGTCCGAGAAGCATCAGCGGTTCCGCGCCGTCATCGAGCAGTTTTTTCAGCGTCGTGAATGTCTTCGTGCGGTCGCGCGAAAAAAGCTGATCGGTGAGATCGAAATTCGAAATTATACGGGTACTCGGAACCAAAGCATCGACCAGTTCGAAGGTGACCAGTTTATCGGGCAGCGCCGCCGTCGTGATCTTTCCGATCTCGGTCTCGAGCCGCTGCATATCTTCGCCGACAAGTCCGACAAAGTAGTGAAGCGCACGCTCTTCGATATCGAATCCCCGGGAAGTAATTTCGCGCCTTGCCCAATTGGCGAGATCCGCGTCTTCCATCCGTGGAAAGTCAACCGCGACCGCCTTATCGAGAAGCAGTTTCGACATCCGGCGACGTTTGTCGAGTTCGTCGGCGATAAAGATCAAAACGGTCGTGTCGGCCGGATCGGCGAGATAGGCCGCCAGCGCCGTTTCACTGTCTTCCTTTAACGAATCTCTCGTGCCCGTCGCCGAAACTCTAACGTCTTCGATCCGGATGACGCGCCGCGAGGCCATCATCGGCAATTGATTTGCCGAAGCCAGAATCCGCCCGAGCGCGTCCTCACCCGTCAGTGAAATTGTCGCGTCGTTGAATTCACGGAGCTGACAACCTTCGAGCGCCTTGTCCGTGATGAATTTCGCCGCCTTGTTGCGCAGATATGGCTCGGCGCCGAAAAGCACATAAACGGGCGCTATCTCGCCCTTTTTGAGCTGTGCCCAAAGCTGATCACGGGTCAGAACTGCCATTGTTACTTCTTTTCTTCGCGAACGCCCATGCCGTTGACGATCGTCGACACGACAGATTCCGCAAACGCACGCGCCATGCGTTCGACTGCCGGATCTTCTTCATTGAAAAACGACCGCGGATCCTCGCTGAATTCAAATGAGTCGCGAAAGATGAAATTCTGGTTGTCGTAAAGTATGCGGTTCGTCTTGAGATCGCGAATCGTCACGGCAGAGGTGATCGTTACCTCGTAGACGCGTGCGCGGCCCTCGCGGTCGAGCAAAACGCCGGAAAAATTGAAGTCGCGGATATTTCCCTCGATCACGGCATCAGCGCCTTCGCGCGTTCCCTGCACCTTCAGCCCGCGACCCCGCCGGATGATCTCTTTTGAAACCGCTTCGGTAAACCGGCTCTCGACACGGTATCTGAGACCGCGTGCTTCGAACTGAAACGCCGGCACGGCGATCGTCTTGATCTCCTTCGGCAGCCCCGTCGACGTGACCGGTTTGTAGCAATCGGTAAACCCGGCCGCGAAGAGGAAAATGAACGACGCAATGAAAACTCTAAGGACTTTCATAATTGTGATCTGACGGCTTCCGCAAACCGTACCGCACGAACTGTCTCGGAGACGTCGTGAACGCGAACGATCCGCGCTCCGGCGCGGACCGCCAAAGCCGCGGCGGCCAGACTCCCTCCGAGTCTTGAATCCGGCGGCGCTCCGCCGAGCACCTTGCCGATAAAAGACTTTCTCGAGGCGCCGACAAGGACCGGATGATCTGCGAACTCGTTCACCAGTGTACCAAGTTTGGCGATGAGTTCTAAGTTTTGGTGAAACGTCTTAGAAAAACCGAGACCGATATCGAGCGCGATTTTGTCTTTCCCGATGCCGCGCTCGAATGCGAGACCGATCGATGAACGCCATCCGGCGGAAACCTCGGCGCAGACATCGGCGACCGGCGGCTCGGTATGCATCGTTTCAAACGTCCCGCGCAGATGCATGAGTACGACCCCCGCGCAGCTTTCGGCGGCGACGTTTGCGATTTCCGGATCGAATTTGAACCCGGAAATATCGTTGATGATCTCGGCACCCGCCGCGACCGCTACTCGGGCGACCTCGCTTTTTGACGTATCGATCGAGACCGGAACGTCAAACCTCGACGCGATCGCCTCAATCACCGGAATGACGCGATCGATCTCGGCCGCAGCCGAGATCCGTTTGCTGTCGGGCCGCGTCGATTCGCCGCCGATATCGATAACGTCGGCGCCTTCACCGATCATCTCGGCAACGCGATCGACAGCCCGGTCGGGATCGGCAAATCGACCGCCGTCCGAAAAACTGTCGGGCGTGACGTTGAGGATTCCCATGACGATTGACCGGTCAAGCGGGATTCTCCGGCGCGAAGTTATCCATTGCATTTTCTAATTCTACCCAAAAATGAAAAATGGGACGAAGCGTTAACTTCATCCCATGTCTTTTTGCTGCCGGACAGATCAGGCGGTCGCCGGATTGTTCGGAGCGATTGGCGGAAGAATCGACTCAAGTCCCTTCTTCTTTTTATCGCCGGCCTTCGGTGTGTCACCGCCGTCATCGGTCGAAACCGGTGAATCGTCGCTGTCGAGCGGAAGTCCGGCAACAACGCGCCGGATCTGTACGCTGTCGAGCGTTTCATGTTCAAGCAGCGCATCACTCAGGCGGACCATCGCAACCGAATTGTCACGAATGATCTTTTCTGCCGCTTCATACTGGACGGCGATGATCTTCTTGACTTCCTTGTCGATAAGGATCGCGGTATCTTCCGAATAATCACGATGCTGAGCGATCTCACGCCCGAGAAAGATCTGCTCGTCTTTTTTGCCGAAAGTCAGCGGTCCGAGTTCGGACATGCCGTACTCACAAACCATTGATCTGGCAAGTTCGGTCGCGCGTTCGATGTCGTTCGACGCGCCGGTCGTCACCTGATCGGCTCCGAAATAGATGTCTTCAGCGATTCTGCCGCCCATCAGGATCGCGATCTGGCTCAGAATATACTGCTTCGTGTAGCTGTGCCGGTCAGCCTCGGGCAACTGCTGGGTGACACCAAGCGCCATTCCGCGCGGAATGATCGAAACCTTGTGAACCGGATCCGCCGACGGAACCTTGAGACCGACAAGCGTGTGTCCGGCTTCATGATAGGCCGTCAATTTTTTCTCATGATCCGAAAGAACCATCGAGCGGCGTTCGGCGCCCATCATCACCTTGTCCTTCGCGATCTCGAAATCGGTCATCGTCACGACCTTTTTGTTGTAACGCGCCGCGTTGAGCGCCGCTTCGTTGACGATGTTTGCAAGATCGGCACCGGTGAATCCCGGAGTTCCACGCGCGATGACGCTGATATCGACGTTTTCATCGAGCGGGATCTTTCGGGTATGAACCTTCAGAATTCCTTCGCGGCCTTTCACGTCCGGTCTTCCGACAACGACGCGCCGGTCAAACCGGCCGGGACGGAGCAACGCCGGATCAAGCACGTCCGGGCGGTTCGTCGAGGCCATCAGGATGACGCCGTCGTTCGACTCAAAACCGTCCATTTCAACGAGCAACTGGTTCAAAGTCTGTTCCCGCTCGTCATGACCGCCGCCAAGCCCGGCGCCGCGATGGCGTCCGACCGCATCGATCTCATCAATAAAGATGATGCACGGCGCGTTTTTCTTGCCCTGCTCGAAAAGATCCCGGACGCGCGATGCGCCGACACCGACGAACATCTCGACGAAATCCGAACCGGAGATCGAGAAAAACGGGACATTCGCTTCGCCCGCGACCGCCTTTGCCAGAAGTGTTTTACCGGTTCCGGGCGAACCGACCATCAAAACGCCCTTCGGGATCCGGCCGCCGAGCTTCTGGAACTTTTGCGGATCCTTGAGAAACTCGATGATCTCCTGCAATTCTTCTTTCGCTTCCTCGACACCCGCGACATCCTTGAAGGTGACGCGTTTCTGTTGATTGTTGAGCAGTTTCGCGCGCGATTTGCCGAAGCTCAGCGCCTTGTTGCCGCCCGCCTGCATCTGCCGGAGCGTGAATGCAAGGAACCCGATCAAAAGAAGGAACGGCAGAGCGTTGACGAGTAGCATCCAGCCGAAACCGTCCGAAACGGGTTCTTCGTTGTAGGTAAACGCGCTTTTGCCGTACTTGTCGTTATACGCCTTGAACTCGGCCAGAAGCGAGGCGCGCGCCGCATCGCTTCCGATGTCGGCATAAAGCTTGTTGTTGTTGACGTCGGTCAATTCAACCTGGCTGCGTTTGAGCAGCGCTTCCTTGATCTCCCGATTTTCAATCCGGGTCGTAACCTGATCGAGACTGATCTTTTGCGGATTCTTGGACGTTTTCGATTGCAACGCCCAAACCAGAACCATCGCTCCGGCGAGGATCATCAACCACAACAAGACTTGCTTTGCTTTAGAACTCAATTTATCGCCTCCAAAATACTTACTGACACAATAAAAAAACAACGCTACTTCGATGTTCATCGACGTTCGTCCGTTGTTTCGAAAGCGTCAGGCGAACATTGCCACCTTTGATTCTAGTTTGCGGTAAACCATTTTTCAACCTTGTTTCTGAAGAACGCACGGAGTCCGACGGTCAAAGCCCGTCGGCTCGGTGGTTTTCAGCCGGAATAAAAGTCAGTCTGCCGTTCCGTTTTTCGACGCTTCCCTTTCCCGGAAGCTGCACGATCCGTCCGCTCCGACGGCTCATGATCAGGCGCTCGACGGCTTCGATTTGACTCAGTCCGATTCCGCGCAAATGGCCGCGAACCAGCTTCAGCCACGATCTGATCGTGCTCCTCCGACAATCTTCCGAAAGCCCGGCGAGATCCATTATCCGCGGGTTGTCTTCAACGCTGTAAGGTTCACCAACAATGTTCGTTCCGATGACGCGGGCCGTCCGCGCCAGCGTTTCGACGATCTTCGGGTTGAAGGTTGCGAGAATCGGCAACAGTTCTTCTCGGATCCGGACGCGGGCGAAACGGCGGTCGGAGTTCATCGGATCGGTCCGGAACGCGATTCCCGATGCGACGCAAAACTGTTCGCAATCGCTTCGCCCGGCCCACTTGAGCAACGGCCGAACCAGTTTGAAAGCGGTTCCGCCGGCATGCGGCATGAATTGCTCAGAAACCGGTGCCATCGCGGCCAATCCGCTTTGGCCGCTGCCGCGAATGAGATTGTGGAGAAATGTCTCGGCCTGATCGTTCTGTGTATGGGCGGTGAAAACCGCGACGGCAGATTTCTGAATCGCAACCGACGAAAGAAACGCGTAGCGGGCGATTCTCGCATTTTGCTCAAGATTGCCCGACCGTGCGATCGAAAGTTCACCTTCGGCCGAGCCGACCGTGCAGCCGATTCTCATCCGTTCGCAGAAATCGGCGACGAACGCCGCGTCGAGCGCGCTTTCCGGACGCAGATGATGATCGAAATGAGCGGCCGTGATCCCGATCCCGAGTTTCCCTCGCCGGACGAGATCGGCGAGCGCCGCCAGCAGACTCATCGAATCGGCTCCGCCCGATACTCCGACAACGATCGAACCGCCGGCCGCAAGCCCAAGCCGGCGCCATTCGGTCAGCAGATTTCGGACGAACTTATCCATTTCAATCGGTCGGCAACGGCGCGGCCCCCTTGCGGAGACTCAACGTGCACCGGGACGTACAGACCAACCGGCCACGCTCGTCGGTAATGTCGATCTGCCAAACACTCAGCGTCCGGCCCTGGTAAACGGCCCTTGCGTCGGCGCGGATTACGCCTTTGCTTACCGCGCGAACATGATTTCCGTTGATCTCGATCCCGACGGGTGTGACTTTCGTCAGATCGTAGCTGACAACCGCGCCGACCGACGCCGCCGATTCGGCCAACAGCAATGATACGCCGCCGTTCATGATTCCGATATACTGATGGACCCGCGGCGTGACCGGCATTGTCAGCACGACATGGCCCGGCTCGGCGGATTCGATTCCGATATCAAGCAAACGGAAGAGTTCGCTGTCTGCAGTCTTTCTCAAAAGTTCTTCTGTTTCCATTCAGCGCTTTCCCGTTCGACCGCCCGGCGGGCAGCCTCAAGTGCCTCACCGACGCGTTCCGGCGACGGATTCCGAGCGCATCGTAGACATCGGCCCCGATCACATCCGAATATCCGCGCAGATCATTGAGCGGCATCTCGTTGAGTTCAACACCGCGTTCGATCGCCGCGAGCACCGCTCGGCCGACGGTATCGTGCGCCGTCCTGAATGGCACTCCTTTGGCGACGAGATAATCGGCAAGTTCGGTGGCGTTGAGATAACCGCGCGTCGCCGCCTGGAGCGATCTGACGGCGTCGATCTCAATGTTCCGAAGGACAATGGCCGTGACGCGCAGCGTTCCGATAACGGTATCGACGACATCGAAAACGGCTTCTTTGTCTTCCTGCATGTCCTTGTTGTAGGCGAGCGGAAGCCCCTTCATCAGGGTCAGCAGCGCTGAGTGATGTCCGAAAACGCGGGCCGCTTTGCCTCTGATCAGTTCAAGCGCATCCGGATTCTTTTTTTGCGGCATCAGACTCGAACCGGTCGAAATCGCGTCGCCCAGCTTTATGAACCCGAATTCGGACGAAGAATAGACGATCAGATCCTCCGCCAATCGCGACAGATGCATCATCATGATCGAGCAAGTGCCTGCAAACTCGATCGCAAAATCGCGGTCGCTGACGGCATCCAGACTGTTCGCGGTAATGCCGTCGAATCCGAGTTCGCGCGCGACTGCCTCGCGGTCGATCTCATAACTCGTTCCGGCGAGCGCCGCCGACCCGAGCGGAAGCACATTGATCCGCCGCCAGACCTCATCGAGCCGTTCACGGTCGCGGCCGATCATCTCAAAATACGCCAGACACCAATGCGACCAAAGCACCGGTTGCGCGCGCTGCAAATGCGTGTAACCCGGCAAAACCGCACCGCGGCCGGATTCCGCGAAATCGATGAAAGCCTTTTCGAGTTCGAGACCGAGCCGTGAAATTTCGGTCACCTGATCGCGCAACCACAACCTGAACGCGGTTGCGACCTGATCGTTACGGCTCCGTCCGGTATGAAGTTTACGTCCGGTATCGCCGATCAACTGGACAAGTTTCGATTCAATGAAGGAATGGACATCTTCCGACGGGTCGTCGAAATAGTCCTTTGAGAACTCGGCGCGTTTGAGCAGCGTCCCGAGTCCGCTTTTGATCTTTTCCGCCTCGAGCCGCGTCAGAACGCCGGCATGGAACAACGCGTTGCAGTGCGCGGCAGACGCACGAATGTCGGCAACGAACAATCGTCGGTCGAAACGGAACGAATCGTTGTACTCGGCAAAATCGGCGTCGGCGCTTCCGGTAAAGCGCCCGCCCCATAGTTTCTCAGGTACGGTCATGGAAATATCCTAAATCGGATTCGAAGATTCGCAAATACTCGATTGAAGTTTTCAAACCGAAATGCTAGTTTATGCATCTATGTATTGATTATGCAATTTCAGTGCATGATTTGAGGTTAATATGCAAAAGGAACAGCGTCATGAGGCGATCCTGAAATTGATTTCTGAAAAACGCATTTCGCGCCAGGATGAACTTGCGGCGATGCTCGAAGAAAGCGGATTTTCGGTGACGCAATCGAGCGTCTCGCGGGACCTCGTCGAACTCGGCGTTGTGAAGTTCGGAGGATTCTATTCGGTACCGGCAAAGGCGCGGCACGAAATGACGTTCGGAATCCGGAGCCTTGAGATCGCGGGTGAGAATCTGATCGTCGCAAAATGCGAGTCGGGCATG
Source organism: Pyrinomonadaceae bacterium (assembly GCA_044229875.1). Classification (GTDB taxonomy): domain Bacteria; phylum Acidobacteriota; class Blastocatellia; order Pyrinomonadales; family Pyrinomonadaceae; genus JAFDVJ01. The sequence goes on from JBGASE010000143.1 coordinate 10,708, forward strand.
GCTTCGGCATGCGCTGTCAGGATCGACGCCGAAAGCATCGAGGATATCGTCGGCACGATCGCCGGCGACGACACGATCTTCATCGCCGTCCGCGACGCAAAAGCGCAGAAGTCTGCACTCAAGAAGATCTGGGAGGTGTTTGAAGTCAGTAGACAGTAGCGGGGATTTGTGATTTGTGATTTGCGATTTGTGATTTGCGATTGCGATTGTTCTTCCTTCGAAGGTTTTCTGCTTTCTGCTCACTGCTTACCGCTCACTGCTTTCTGCTTACTGACGTCTGACGTCTGCTTACTGACATCTGACATCTGACATCTGACATCTGACGTCTGACGTCTGACGTCTGACAACTAACATATGACTGACATCAAAAAAGTTGTACTTGCTTACTCGGGCGGACTCGACACATCCGCGATGCTTTTGTGGCTCAAGGAGACTTATGGCTGCGAGGTGATCTGCTACACGGCCGACGTCGGTCAGGGCGACGAACTGGACGGGCTCGAGGAAAAGGCGCTGAAGACCGGTGCATCGAAGCTTTTTACCGAAGATCTTCGCGAAGAATTCGTCCGCGACTTCGTTTGGACGGCGGTCAAGGCTAACGCGCTTTACGAAGGGGTCTATTTGCTCGGAACATCACTCGCGCGGCCGGTGATCGCCAAAAGGCAGATCGAAATCGCGCGACGCGAAGGCGCCGACGCGGTCGCGCACGGAGCGACCGGAAAAGGCAACGATCAGGTGCGGTTCGAGCTGACTTACTATGCGCTGCAGCCCGATATCAAGGTCGTCGCGCCGTGGCGTCACTGGGAATTCAAAGGCCGCGCCGATCTCATCGCATACTGTGCCAAACATGATATCAATGTCACCGCAACCGCCGAAAAACCGTATTCGATGGATCGCAACCTGATGCATGTCTCGTACGAAGGCGGAATTCTCGAGGATCCCTGGGCCGCTCCGCCCGAAGATATTTTCCTGCTCACGAAATCGCCTGAGAATGCGTCGGACAAGGCCGAAGAGCTGATCATCAGTTTTGAGAAAGGCGAGGCGGTGGCCATCAACGGCGATCGTTACGGCGCCGTCGATATGCTTTCGATGCTCAACCATCTTGGAGGCAAACACGGGATCGGCCGCGTCGATCTGGTTGAAAACAGGTTCGTCGGGATGAAATCGCGCGGAATATACGAAACTCCCGGCGTCACGATATTGCAGACGGCGCACCGCGCGCTTGAATCGATCACGATGGATCGCGAGGTGATGCGGCTGCGTGACTCGCTCGGCGTCAAATTTGCCGAATCGGTCTATTACGGTTTTTGGTTCGCGCCTGAGTTCGAGATCCTGCGGTCGATGATCGAACAGACGCAGGAATCGGTCAGCGGCGACGTCCGTCTCAAGCTTTACAAAGGAAACGTCACGGTTCTCGGCCGCCGTTCTCCGAATTCCCTTTACCGCGAACGGGTCGTGACGTTTGAGGACGACGCCGGCGCGTATGACCAGCACGACGCAGAAGGCTTCATCAAGCTCCAGGCGCTGCGGCTTCGGCTCCGGAAAATGGACTGATCTTTTCGGGCGGACGTGACTGAAACGGAAGAATGATTACGGCGGCAGGCAATCGCTTGATCGCCCGATACAAGGAAATCTTATGATCGAAGCGGACAAAATCGGCTCGGCGACTTCGCCGCTGCAACTTTCAAAATGGGTCGAACTGACGGCGGATAATCCGTCGCCGTCGGCGGGTGATGCGGTCGTCGTCAGAGCGCTCGGCGAATCGGTAACGTACGGCAATCTCGAACTGCCGACCGGGCGCTTGGCGAAAATCTATCGCAACGACGTGATCGTCGGTGTCCTCGGACGTCGCCGTGCGCTCAAGGGTTTTTTCGGCGACGTGCCGGAAAAATGTACCGCCGGCGACCGGCTTCATCTGCTCAATATGGGTGGCGTGATCGGCGTTTGCAGCGGTCATCATTCGTCGCTTTCGGACGCGATCGAGGTCGAGGTTCTCGGCTTCGTCCGTGCTGACGGATCCGACCGAATCCTGAACATCGCCGACCACGCATTGCGGCCGTCGGCAACACTTGATCGGACGGCACCGATCGTGATCGTCGCCGGAACCTGCATGAATTCCGGCAAAACGGTCGCCGCGACCGAGATCATAAAACAGGCACATCACGCCGGCTGGCGCGTCGCCGGAGCGAAAATGTCCGGCGTCGCCTGTCTCAGAGACACACTCAATATGCTCGATTGCGGCGCCGAAACAACCGCCAGCTTTCTCGATTGCGGACTGCCGTCAACGGTCGGCGTCGGCGATCTCGCTCCGGTCGCAAAATCGATTCTGAATCATTTGAACGAGTGCGATCCGGATCTGATAGTGGTCGAACTCGGCGACGGCATCATCGGCGGGTATTCGGTCGATTCGATCCTTCGTGACCCGGAAATCCGCGCCGCGACTTCGGCCTTCGTTTTTTGCGCGTCGGATTACGTCGGCGTTGTCGGCGGAATCGAGGTTTTGCGCAAGTTCGACATCGGGATCGATGTCGTTGCCGGATCGGTCACAGATTCAAAGTCCGGCGAGGACTTCGTCGGCACCGAATTCGGGCTCGTCGCCGGCAACGCCCGGCGTGACGGATCTCGCCTCTTCGAGATTGTCCGAGGCCTGATCGAACGCCGGACCTTAGCCGGGACGCGTCTCGCGGCATGACCCTCGAAGCGGCCTGCCGGGATTCGGGATCGGCTCAAGTTATGCTACATTAGCAGACAGTTGCCGGTTCGAAACGATGTCCGAAGAAGCCCCGAACGATGTCACTGAATTGCTTCAGCGATGGAGCGACGGCGATTCATCCGCGCTTGAGGACCTGACGCCGGTCATTTACGACGAACTTCATCGC
>JBGASE010000144.1:0-8952 GCA_044229875.1 Pyrinomonadaceae bacterium
GTCAGACGTCAGACGTCAGACGACAGACGTCAGAATCAAAACGCCAGATGTCAGAGGTCTGATCTCTGCGGTCTGATGTCTGCGGCCCGCCGGCTGCGTCGTCTGACGTCTGACTGCTGACGTCTGACGTCTGACGGCTGACGTCTGACAACTGACTACTGAGCAACACACGTCTTGATAATGAAATCGACGGCGTCTTTCGGCGAATCCGTGAGGTGGATGAGACTCAGATCCTCGACGTTGATCTTCTTTTCGTTGAGCATCGTCGTCGTCAGCCATTGGAGCAGACCTCGCCAGTACTGCGAGCCAAACAGGACGACGGGGAAGTTCCGGATCTTGCGGGTCTGGATCAGCGTCAGCGCCTCAAACAGTTCGTCCATCGTTCCGAAACCGCCGGGGAAAATGATGTAGGCGTTTGAAAACTTGATGAACATCGTCTTGCGGACGAAGAAGTACTTGAATGTCAGCGACTTGGTCAGATAAGGATTTGCCTGCTGTTCGAAAGGAAGTTCGATGTTGCAGCCGACCGACACTTTCCCGGCATCATGCGCGCCGCGGTTCGCGGCTTCCATAATTCCCGGACCGCCGCCGGTGATGATCTCGAAGCCGACCTCCGCAAGAAGCCTTCCGGTCTCGCGCGCCGCTTCATAATCGGAATCGCCCTCGGCCGATCTGGCCGATCCGAAGACCGAAACGCCACGCGTCACAGTCGCAAGATTGTCGAATCCGTAAACGAACTCGCTCATGATCCGAAGCACGCGCCACGAATCGGACGCTTTGTAGTCGTCATCAGGCTCCGGCGACCGCAGCAGAACTTCGTCGTCGGTCAGGTTCCAGTATGATTTCTCTTCGAGCGTTTTTGCTTCGGCAATCGTTTTCGGTTCGTATATCTCTTTGTTTTTCTTCAGTTTCGGCATCCAATATCCCAATCAAAATTCAAAAATCAAGATTCAAAAATCAAGATTTAAGGTTCACGATTCAAAATTCAATGTTCAATATCCCGGCACCAATCCAAAATCCAAAATCCAAAATCGGACGATTCACGCCTGAAGGCGTAACTCTAACCGTCAGATTCCCATGATGTTGTAGCCGCAATCGACGTAGATCGTTTCGCCGGTGATTCCTGATGCGAGGTCGCTGACAAGAAACAGCGCGGTGTTGCCGACTTCGCTCGCCTGAACGTTTCGTTTCAGCGGAGATTTGTCACCGACGTATCCGAGCAACGTTCCCATGTTCTTCACGCCGCGCGCCGAGAGCGTGTTGATCGGTCCGGCACTGATCGCGTTGACGCGAATATTGCGCGGACCGAGATCGGCGGCGAGATACCGCGTCGAGGCTTCAAGCGCGGCTTTCGCAACTCCCATCACGTTATAGTTCATAACGACTTTTTCGGCGCCGTAATAACTCATCGTGACAATGCTTCCGCCGTCCTTCATCAACGGCATGGCGGCGAGCGCCACTTGCGGCAGCGAAAAGGCGCTGATCTCCATCGCCGTCAGAAACGCATCGCGCGTCGTCGTCAGAAACTCGCCTTCAAGTGCTTCGCGCGGCGCGAAAGCGATCGAGTGGATCAGAAAATCGAGCTTTCCGTACTTCTCACCGATCGCGGCAAATGCCGCATCGACCTCTTGCTGATTCGTGACGTCGCACGGCACGATCAGCGAATCCGGAAGTTCCTTTGTTAGTTTCTCGACGTTTTCCTTCAGCCTTTCGCCCTGATAGGTGAACGCGAGCTTCGCGCCTTGTGCCAAACACGATTCGGCGCACGCCCAAGCGATCGAACGCTTATTGGCGACGCCGAAGACCATTCCAACTTTATCTTGCAGCATATGAAAGGGGAAAAGTTTAAAATTTAAGCGGTGAAAAAGCAATGCGAGACTGTCGAATGCTCGCCTTAGTCCATCGCGTAGATTTTCTGAAGGGCTTCAAAATCGAGCAGTCTGATATCGACATCGACGGGCGTCGATTGAAACTTCTTGACCAGCGACGAGCGCAATTGCGCCTCGGCCGTCGCGTCAAGCTGGGTCACAAGAACGAGCAGCAGCCGAAGACGTGCATCGATCTTCAGATTTTTAAGTGCCTTCATCGGCGCGGTCACTTTTTTCATGACGATGTTGATCTTTTCCTGGCTGACGATCGGCGTCACAAGAAACGTCACTTCGATACACGTGATCAGATCGCCTTTGACGATGACCGCGTCGAACGGAGTGTTTCCGACGACGACGTGGCGCATCAGCGGCATCCTCGCCTCTTGCTGTATCTGACGCAGCGCAAGATCTTCGGCGACGACGTATGCTGAAAGAAGATCACTCATTTGTTCGCGCGGGATCTCAAGAATCCGGGCGAGTTCGAGCACCTCTTTGTTTAGCTTCATCCGCTGGCTGTCCGGCAAATCAATGTCCCACGCGAGGTTTCGGTTCCGGCCGCCGGCGGCGAGCCGTTTCCAATGCGTGTAGTTGAGCCAAAGCAGCACTGTCAGCCCAAGCGCGGCGATCGCGAAGACAAAAATCGGAAATGCGCTGCCGGCGGCGATCGACCAAACGAGTCCGGCGATCAGACAGATCAACAGTACCGCGCCGATACCCAACACAATATAATTCGGGGCCGGATTTCCGAATTCCGGTAGCAAACGTTCGTTTTGTTTAACCATTAATGATTGCGGCCAAGTTCGGGGAACCAATGAATAATAAGCCGAAAAACCCATCAATCACAAGATAAGAAGGGGGCGCCCTTCAATGTAACCGATCGATCGGAGCTACATTGGCGCAGGCTCGACACTTTGGATGTTCCTTTTTCGGTAACCGCCAATCGCAAAACACGCAAACCAATTCCCCTACAAGTTTCTTGACTGAACTGACGGTACAGACGGCGATCGCCGGATCGTTTCCGAGATCGCCGCCGGATCAAAACAAGATGGCTCTGAACATCACGCCGATACGCTGCGCTCGAACGGGATTTCGTCGAAATGCGTCATTCGCTTGAAATCGCGGAAACGCTGATTGATCTCGGGATAATCGAGCGCGTCGACGCGTTCGGTGCCGAATTTCTCAACGTTGAACGACGCCATTACCGATCCGTAAATCATCGCGCGGCGAAGTGTTTCGTCGTTGATCTCTTTCTGGCTCGCAAGATAGCCCATGAAACCGCCCGCAAAGGTGTCGCCGGCGCCGGTCGGATCAAAAACCGATTCGAGCGGATATGCCGGGCAAGCAAAGTACGAATCGTCGGTAAACAGCGTCGCACCGTACTCGCCGCGCTTGATGACGACCGCCTTGAGGCCGTAATCGAGGATCTTGCGCGCCGCCTTGTGAATGTTCGGCTCGTCGGTCAACTGGCGCGCCTCGGCGTCGTTGATGATGATGCAGTCGACGACCTTGAGGGTTTCGATCACCGCATCCTTCATCGACGAGATCCAGAAGTTCATCGTGTCCATCGCGACAAAATCCGCGTTCGGACATTGTTCGCGAACCTGTTTCTGGAGCATCGGCAGGATGTTCGCGAGGAACAGAAGCCGAGCGCCTTTGGAATTTTCGGAGAGCTTCGGCTGGAACGTCTCAAACACGTTGAGCTGCGTGTCGAGCGTGTGCGCCGTGTTCATGTCGTAATCGTAACGGCCGCGCCAAAAGAACGTCTTGCCGTCGGCAACGCGTTCGATATCGTCGGTGTTGATGTGATGACGTTCAAAAACCGCCCATTCGTCGGGACCGAAATCGTTGCCGACGACGCCGACGGCGTTGACCTGAGTGAAAAAACTCGCTGAAAGCGAAAAATGAGTCGCCGCGCCTCCAAGAATCTTGTCACGCTTGCCGAACGGCGTTTCAAGCGCGTCAAACGCGACCGAACCTACAACTGTTAAAGACATATCAATCCTCTGTTTGGAATATGGAATTTATCGATTCGTAAAACAAATCACAAGATTAGCACAAAGACGCGGGAAATTGGGAATCAAGACGCGGAACAATGGACAACGGGAGCAATGGACAATGGACAACGGGGCAATGGAGGTCAATGGACAATGGGAGCAATGGACAATGGACAATGACGGTTCAATGGACATTGGGAGCAATGGACAATGGGCAACGGTTCAATGAACTGACTACTGAGAGAAATGACTAGGGTTATCTAATCGGAGGTAGTGTCAACGATTTTGTGTAAATGATCTGGTAGTGTCAACGATTTTGTGTAAATGATCTCCCTTTGTTTTTTCGTTTTCCATTGTCCACTGCTCGCATTGTCCATTGTCCATTGCTCCCATTGTCCATTGCTCCCATTGTCCACTGCTCGCATTGTCCATTGTCCATTGCTCAGTTGTCCATTTCAGATGATTTTCCAAGGCGGGTCTTTGCGGTTTTTTCCGGCGTGATAAATGCAGATTCGGTTTCCGGCGGGGTCACGGGTATACGCTTCGCGCCAAAGCCATGGCTGGTCGACCGGGTCCTGTTCAAACACGATCCCGACGGACTTGAGGTCATCAACCACCGGATCAAGTTCCTCGCATTCGAAATACAAAACGATTCCCGAAGCCTGATCCGAATCCGATTCATGAACAGAAAGCGTCGATTCGCCGTCAGGGCATTCAAGCCGTGCGTAACGCGGAAGCGAATCGACGATCAGCCGCAGTCCGAGCGTACGATAAAAATCGACCGTATCAACCGGTCTTGTCGTGTAAATTGTCAGTTGATTGAGATTCAATTTTGCGGCTTCAGCTGCTTTAGCATCTTTTCGGCGTCTGCCTTGAATTTGCTTTGCGGGAATTTTTCGACGATCAGGTTGAAGTATGCGATCGCGTCCTCACGAAGTTTCGCCGGATCGTACTTCTTTTTGTCGTCTTCGGTCGCGTTTGCGTCAAGTTTTTGTTTGCCTTTATTGTCGGAAAGGTAATAACTGCTCATCCCCGCGATATAGACAAATTCGTCGATCTTGGAATACTCGGGATAGGCTGCGTATGTTTCTTCGAAGCGAAGCAGAACGGCGCGGTACGCCTTTCGGGTTCGAAAATAGTTCTGCGCGACTTCGAGGTTGTGATTCGCATCGGCTTCAAGCACCGGATCACGCTGGACCTGCGACTCGATCGGTTTTTGCGCAAACGAATCGGTGCCCGATAGGAGAAAAAGACCAAAAACAAATATCAGGAATGCGTTCTTCATAATCGACGGTTTTGATGCGTGCCTCGGCCAGCCGGTTGTCGGGCCTGATTCAAGAGTCAAGATTCAATCAAGATTCAAGAGTCAAGATTCAAAGAATTCAAGAATCAAGATTCAAACACTTCTTGAATTTTGATTCTTGAATCTTGAACCCTTTTTCAATCTTGAACCCTTCTTGATTCTTGAATCTCCAATCCCGGATCACTTCTTCGATTCGATCAGCTGAGCCAGGATCGCATCGACGTTCTTTTTCGCGTCGCCGAACAGCATCCGGTTGTTCTCTTTGAAAAACAGCGGATTCTCGACGCCCGCGTAACCGCTTGCCATGCCGCGTTTCATGACGATCGAGAAACTCGCTTTCCAGACTTCAAGGACGGGCATGCCGGCAATCGGACTGTTCGGATCATCGAGCGCGGCCGGATTCACCGTATCGTTCGCGCCGATGACGAGCGCAACATCGGTCGTCGGAAAATCTTCGTTGATCTCGTCCATTTCAAGCACGATGTCATACGGCACCTTTGCTTCAGCGAGCAGAACGTTCATGTGTCCCGGCAATCTTCCGGCGACCGGATGGATGCCGAAACGGACTTCGACGCCGCGCTGGCGCAGGATTTTCGTGATCTCAGCAACCGCGTGCTGCGCCTGGGCGACAGCCATTCCGTAGCCCGGAACAATGATTACGTGGCGGGCTTCGGTCAGCAGATGAACCGTTTCCTCGACCGAGATCGGCGTCACTTCGCCTTCCGGCTGTTCGCCGGATGCCGGCGCCGTTCCACCCGTCGTGCCGAATCCGCCGGCGATGACGCTGATGAACGAGCGGTTCATCGCCTTGCACATGATCGCGCTCAGGATCGCGCCGCTCGATCCGACCAGCGCGCCGGTCACGATCAGCAAATCGTTCGAAAGCATGAATCCGGCAGCCGCCGCGGCCCAGCCCGAATAACTGTTGAGCATCGAAACAACGACCGGCATGTCGCCGCCGCCGATCGCCGCAACCAGGTGAATTCCGAGTATCGAAGCGATGACGGTCATGATGATCAGCGGCTGAAGCGCGTTATGATCGCCTGAAACGAACAAATATCCGAGATAAACCGATGCCAGGATCATCAGCAGATTGAGAAAATGGCGGCCCGGCAGCATCAGTGGCTTCGACGAAATAAGCGCCCGCAATTTTCCGAACGCGATGATCGAGCCCGTAAACGTGATCGCGCCGATGAACACGCCGACGAAGATCTCGATCTCATGAATCGTCGCCTCGACCGGAGTCTTGAACGAGTTGTGCTGCAGATAGCTGCCGAAGCCGACAAATACCGCGGCGAGACCGACAAAACTGTGCAGGATCGCGACCAGTTCCGGCATCGACGTCATTGCCACGCGCGAGGCGAGAACGCCGCCGATGATCACCGCCGGAACGATGACGGCGACGAGCAGTCCGTAATTTCCGACCTTCGGGCTCAATGCCGTCGCCAAAAAGGCAACCGACATCCCGATGATGCCGAAAAGGTTTCCGCGACGCGCGGTTTCCGGGTTCGACAGGCCGCTCAGGCTGAGAATGAAAAACGCGCTGGCGACGATGTAAGCAACTGTTAAGAGATTGTCTGAAATCATTGTATTGATCTTCGATCCAGGATCTTCGATCTTCGACCTTGTGGAATCAAAGGTCAGAGCTCAAAGACCGAAGTTCTATCTTTGAAACATTTTGAGCATGCGCTGGGTGACCAGAAATCCGCCGGCGATATTGATCGTGCCGATGAGAATCGCAACCGCGCCGAGAATCGTCGTCGCCGACGTCAACTCGCCGGAGATCTGAAGCATCCCGCCGATGATGATGATTCCGCTGATCGCGTTCGTGACGCTCATCAACGGAGTGTGAAGCGCCGGCGTCACGTTCCAGATGACCTGCCAGCCGACGAAACATGCCAGCACGAACACCGTGAAGTGCGAAATGAAATTCTCGGGCGCGTAGGCACCGACGCCGACCAGCGCGAAAACCGCGACCGCGACAAGCACGAGGCTTCCGAGGCTCTTGGAACCGGCATCTTTGGCGGGCATCGCGGCGGCGGCGGCGAGTTTCGGCGTTTGCGACGTGTGAATCGCCGGAGCCGCCGGTTTTGGCGGTTCCCAAGTGACATCGCCGTTTTGTGTGACAAGAGCGCCGCGGACCACTTCGTCTTCCCAATCGATCCGGAACTCGTCAGAGCCGCCCATGTCTTTGAGAAGATGCCAAAGATTCGTTCCGTACAACTGACTCGACTGATTCGCCATGCGGCTCGGCAAATCCGTCAGCCCGACGATCTTAACACCTTTGTAATCAACAACTTCGTTCGGCTTCGTGACCTCGCAGTTGCCGCCTTGCTCGGCGGCGAGATCAACGACGACCGATCCTTCTTTCATCGACGAGACCATCTCTTCGGTGATCAATGTCGGCGCCTTTTTGCCCGGGATCAGCGCGGTCGTGACGATGATGTCGACTTCTTTCGCTTGGGCGGCGAAAAGCGCCATTTCGGCGTCGATGAACTCCTTCGACATGACCTTCGCATATCCGCCTTCGCCGGTGCCGTCTTCTTCAAAATCGAGTATCAGGAAGTCGGCGCCCATCGATTCGACCTGTTCCTTGACGACCGGACGCGTGTCGAATGCGCGGACGATCGCGCCTAGACTTCGGGCCGCGCCGATCGCCGCGAGACCGGCAACACCGGCGCCGATGACCAGAACCTTTGCCGGCGGAACCTTGCCGGCGGCCGTGATCTGCCCGGTGAAGAACCGCCCGAAGTTGTTCGCCGCTTCGATCACCGCGCGGTAGCCGGCGATATTCGCCATCGAGCTGAGCGCGTCCATTTTCTGGGCCCGGGAAATTCGCGGAACGGCATCCATCGCGAGAACGGTCGCCTTTCTCGCCGCCAGTTTCTCAAGCAGATCCTTATTCTGTGCCGGATAAATAAAGCTGATCAGCGTCTTGCCTTCAGTCAAAAGGTCCGCCTCATGCTGGCCCGTTGTCGGGTTTTCCATCGGTTGGCGGACCTTCAAGATGATGTCGGCTTGCGACCAGAGATCGTTCGTATTCTTGACGATCCGGCAGTCGGCCTTTTCAAAGACCGAATCAGGGAAGCTGGCATGTTCTCCAGCTCCAGACTCGATCATGACCTCAAATCCGATCTGCTGCAGCTTTTTGGCGGTCTCGGGCGTCGCCGCGACGCGGCATTCACCCGGAAAAATCTCCTTCGGGATGCCTATTTTCAAAGCCGTTTTTGATACTGGGGTTTCCGTGTTTGCGGTTTCTACGGTTGTGGTCATAGATTCTCCAAAATTAGAGAAATATTAACCCAGTTAATGAGTTATGCCAAAACCGACTCAGATAAGTTGTAGGACTCAAGTTGTTAAGGGGATGGAATAAATCGCGCAGTCGCGAATTTCCTGATCGTCAAGAGGTCGCGATGCATTGACACGGAGTGAAATGAAAAACGCTGCCAACGAACCTGAGCCCGTTGGCAGCGATCCGATTGCGGCCGACTATTTCTGGATAGCCGGAAGAAGAAGGCCGATGAGCAGCGAAGCGCCTGCAACGGCGGTGATAAGTTCGATCAGCGTAAATCCACCAATTTTCTTTGAATTCATGATTTTTCTCCTATTCATTCGTATTATTGCCAGGAACCTATTGACTCCCGGTGTCGTCATTTTCATGCCGACATTAATCAATGCGTCGGACGAACGGAAAAACTATCATTCGATTTTGGATTTTTCGTCGGAGTTACGCCGTTAGAGTTACGCCTTCAGGCGTGAGTGCGTTTCGTAAGTGAACCTCACTCAC